>DONH01000344.1 GCA_003509235.1 Planctomycetaceae bacterium | reverse complement strand
AGAACAATTTGGTCCCCAACTTCCGTTATGGCACGGACAACGCGTACAGAAGGATCCACGAGAGCGACAGCAAGGGGCGGTGGAACTGTCCGCCGTCGACCAGCAATATCTTTGTATGCCGCACGCACTGTCTCATCTACTCTTCGTTTATTTCGCCCCACTGGTCCAAGTAAAGCATCAGGGGCCATTACAATATCTTCGCAGGCAAGCGCAACCAGAACAGCATGGCCTTGAGCACCATCGGGCAGGTATGCGATGGTCTTCACATTCGCCATCTGTGAACTGGTTAAGAATCGTGCCAATTCCAGAGCTCGCCCAAAGTCACTGTCACTGGCGTATTCGTCACTGATTGCATCAAACTGAAGAACCAATTGACCGCGCCGGCCTGATGGACTTTGCAGGCGATCCAACTGTCGAAGAATAGCTGCTTGAATAGCGGTATCACGGCCGCCGGTTATAGGTAAACGTACCGCGACACTGACTGTTGAAACTTCGACTCGCTGAGGGAACGCATTACCATCTGGCGGTGGTAGAGCGGGCTGAACACCCTTGTTTCCTACACCCTGCTCTAGTGCTGCGTTCTCACCGGTCATACCGGCTGCAGCTTTGGCTTTTTCAACAGCCTCCGCCAAAGGCCCGGCCTGTACAAACTGGTTCTCCAGCCTGCAGGCAACCCACATCACAATCAGGACGGAAAGTATGACACGTCTGACACATAAGGACATCGGCCGCAGTGAGGCCGCTGAGCAAAACACGTTGTACCATTGAGTCGTACAGTTCATTTGTTTTCCAGTAGAAGTCTACGATCAGGAGAAACCGAGTCAAAGGAATGATGGTTATCTGGTTCCCTATAACAAAGACAAATTAAGTTTGGCTGCTTTTGGTAGAATCTCGGTGTAGCACGAAACCCTTACATCAATGAAGAACTATGACAGAAACTCGTAGCGAACTCCTGAAAATCATCGAAGCCCGCGCTCTCAAACGAGGTACTTTTACTCTTGCGTCAGGCCGCACAGCCAGTTTTTACCTGGACGCAAAGCAAGTCGTTCTCGATTCACAGGGAGCCATGCTGGTCGGCAGAGCAATTCTAGAACGACTCCAATCATTTGGTGAGTTACCAGATGCAATTGGGGGCATGTCGATTGGGGCAGACCCCATTACAGGTGCCGCAGTCACGATAGCCGGAACAGCTAGTCTTCCATTGAAAGGGTTTATGGTTCGAAAAGAACCCAAAGGCCATGGAATGCAGCGTTATATAGAAGGTCCTGTAGAGGCAGGGAACCGGGTCGTCATCGTTGAGGATGTGACAACAACTGGTGGCTCCTCTCTGATTGCAATCGATCGAGCAGTTGAGTTTGGCCTCAAGGTAGAACGGGTCATCACAGTCATTGATCGGCTCGCAGGAGCGGCTGAAGCATTTGCAGCACGAGGAATTCCCCTCGAACCTTTGGTTACTATTCGTGACCTTGGTATCGAGCCAGAATAAACGACCTCTCAATGGCACATTGGAGATACTGTCAAAAAAATGACGTCTGATTCTGACGCATCACAACATATGTCGTTTCATAAGAGCCCTCAAAAAAGAAGCCGCTTTGCTCAAAATAAAGTTATGGTTCGTCAGAATTGCTACCATACATATTCAGAGAGCGTGGACCTCGTATAAGGGAGCGTTTGGCATGACAGTACCGCAGACACCTGGCATTCGATCCGGGACTCTACACGGAATAAGACTCGGTCTATGCCTCCTTTTTCTTTCATGTTTTGCCCTTCTGCCTGCTAGGACAGTAGCGAATAGCAGCAGTGCAGGAGACGACTTAATAAGCCAGCAGAAAATTACTGAACTTATTGCCCAACTTGGGGACACGAATTATGCATTACGTGAATCGGCAACCCAGCAGTTACGCATGATTGCTGATCATGCAATTGATCAATTACTTGATGCAGCTGACCAAAGTAATGATCTCGAGACTGCCCTCCGCGCCCAGTGGATTCTCGAGACTGTGTCGCTCATTAGGCCGGATGATCCACCAGAAGTAGCCGAATTGCTAGAGAATTTTTCCAGTCGATCGCTCTCCCAGCAGATCAGTGCACTGAGCCGACTGGTCCGCCTTGAAAAGAATGCAGGAATTACGCCCCTGGCTCGCCTGATTCGAACAAATCGATCAGCAAGCACCTCATACCTCGCGGCACTGATTCTTCTGCAGGAGTGGAGACCTGATGATCCATACTGGCCGCAACTCGCGGCACATGTTCCCGATGCACTGAATACCAGTCAGCGTCCCGCAGCACTTCTGATACATGGCCTGATTGACTTCTCTCAGGTTGCGGATAATCCAAAAACGAAATTAAATCAGAAACAAGAAGCTTTCGAGAATCTTGAAACGGCGATTGAAAGATTTCTTGAATTGACGCCATTCGACACACAGACATTTGGAAGCAATACCACCACACGCGGAGTGAATGATCTTGCTCGAGAGATTGTTGTGCGCTGCCATGCTCGCGCAGCCATACAAGCAGGCTTTCCTGATCGCGGTGTTGCAGTAGCCAGAGAACTCCTTGAATTCATCCCTAAAAATTCAGATACCGATCAGCTTACAACTGCTGACGTTCTCTTCTGGGCAGCTCACTCCGGGCTTGCCAATCTTGTGAATCATCTCCCAGAGAGCCTCCAGGCCACTATTGAGAACCAGGCGATCACACTCTATGCAGCAGCACGCTGCGAACAGTTAAATGGAAATGAAACTCTGGCAGATGAGATGGCACGACGTGCCTTTACTTTATGCAGTGATAAGACGAACGAACAAATGCTGGCTGCTGTCCGCCTTGATCATTGGGGGCTTGTTGACTGGGCAGACCGTGAGTATCGCCGAGTCATTACAGCGCCTACTTTATCCGCCCAGCAGATTATCCCATTCTCAATACAGTGGGCTGAACTACTCAATGACTTTGACCGGTGTAATGAGGCGTCTGCTGTTCTTAACGATGTATTGACCGGTTCACATGGCACCATCAAAAACATTCGCGTTATGGATTCTCTTGGGTACTCAAAAGAGGCACTCGCTGCTCGCCAGAAATTTTTTCTATCTCGAGCTGACAAGGAAAAGAATAAGAGGAAGAGTGAGAGACAGGCTCTCGACAAAGCACTTGATGAGTATCCTGAGGAAATCGACACGCTTATCGCGTACTACCACTTTCCTGGTCTCGTGCCTGCTGACAAGAAACACATTGTCAAACTCATTCAAGGAGCATTGAAAAAACTTCAGCAGCGGATCGACAGAGAACCGGACGAACCTAATCCATACAACGAATATGCCTGGCTGGTAGCAAATACTGAGGGAGATTTGTTGAGAGCTACTCGGTATTCAAAACGTTCTTTAGATCTTGATTTTGATTCAGCAAGTTTTCTCGACACATTGGCCCACTGCTATGCAGCTGCTGGTAATCGGAACGAAGCTGTCCGCTGTCAGGTTGTTGCTCTGCGGAAAGATCCCGGGAGTAATACGATCCAAAAAAACTTACAAAAATTCTTATCGATGCATGAGTAATCATTCTGCACAGGTCGTGTTGCTATTCCGATCGATAGAGTGGTAGGTACCGATACGGCAGTTGCAGACAGAGAATGGCCTTGGCAGTCACCTGCAATCTGTCACTTTCCCCAGCAAAGAGGGCCGGGGCCCAACTACCTTGTTCTTCTTCCGCCTGCTCCTGTGTTTTCAGTAAAAATGCTGTGACTTTGGCGTACCACGTATCAAATTGCTCACCCTCGATATTTCGAAGAACCTCACTTGATAAAAGTAGAAAGTCCGCCGACTGGGCAAATGAGTTCCCTTCCAAAGGTGGAGCAAACCCTGAAAGAAAATGAGATCCATCAACCATTGCAGGCGAGTCGTGAGGCTCTTCTTCATATTGCAGAAGAAGTAGGCCAGCGGCTGTTGCTAAGGGATCGGGAGGTCCCGCGGCTGCACGACCAAAACGTGACCGAGGGATTTCTGGAGCACCACAGGCGGCCGATTCAAGAAAAACATCTGCTCTTTTGAGTGTAGCGACTGAGGGTTTTACACCGCATGATTGGGCAACGTGCATTGCAAGCAGTGAACGCAATGTAGGCAGTACCGTTTCAACCGTTTCGGAGGGCGTACGTTGCCATGAGCCTTCTTTCGTTTGGCGATCCACTAAACTTTTAAGCGCGTAAACAGCATTTTTCTTCAGAACTCTATCGCTACTTAGAAAACTGGTTTCACAACCGGCCACAACCCCCGAAATGAGACCCCGCAAATCGACTTCCACTGGCCCACCACCCAGTGGATCTGCTTGAGGCCGAGAAGAACCAAGCCAGATGAGCCCTTTTCTGACAACTTCTGGATAGTCCTCTAACCACACAGCCGTGGCAGACTCAGGTTCGTGAGTTACTCCCTCTGCAAGAAAGGGCAAGAGAGCAAGAGCGGTCGTCGATTCACTATTTCCCCCGGCTGGTGTCGCAGGAAATTCATGCGGACCCTCTGACATATATGGAGCCAGATTCTCCGCTACAGCTAAAGATTTCCACGATCCATCTTGACCTTGCTTTGATGCGAGCCATGCCAGGGCAGTCATGACAGATTTTTTTGATTGTTCTGAGCCGCCATACAGAGCAGCCAGTAAATCCTTTGATTTTTCTGTACCGCGACCTTGGAGACCACCTCGACGATAACGAACTGTCTTGGCCATCGACGAGACGACTGCTTCTGGTAGCAGGCTCGGCTTATTACCCGGATCCTGTATTCGTATAACGAGAAGTCCGGATGTATTAAGATGTTCTGCCGTTGCTACAAGTGGAATTGAGTACACACCAGGCGGTGCTTCCTCGGTTGTGTTAACGACAAGAGCACACTTGAGGGCACCCTCTTCGAGGTATGCTGGCTCAACGGTAACTCCCAATGGCTGGCTATCTGCAGTGAGAACAATCGGCCCATTAAATTTTGCTGGAGCCAGATCCACTCCAGTCAGAGCCTGCAAACCACCAGTGAGCGTCCTACTGAGTGACTCCAAAGAATCTCGCTCAAATATGATATCGATTTTTTTCTGCTGACCCGGCAGGACCGCCGCATACACCATTTCTTCCATCCTGAAAGGGTGGTTTGTCACAACAAGTGTTAGCGGCACAGAAACTTCTCGACCGAAAATAATCGTTTTTATTTTTTGTGTTTGCGTTCCCTCTGAAGCCTCTTCTGATGCTGCTACCAGAACCTTGATATTATTGTCTTCGATTGGCTCACTCGGCAAACGACACAGTGCTCCTTGCGTATATTCGATCGGCTCCAACGTAAATGATTCTGCAAATCCATTTCTTTCAACAGGCACCCGCAGATTCACAGTATCTCCCGGCTGCAGAAAGACAGGTGGCATAGCCCCAAAAGATGGCCGCGATACGACTGGTAGATCAATGTCAAATGATTGTTCAACAGAACTCTGAGCCATGCTCAAGGCGATCGTAACAGTCTCATTCCGTTGCTGATCACCGAGCGACTGATTTCCGGAGAGTTCAATTTCGAGTTCTGATTTACCTTGTGGAATCTGTTTTTCAAAAGTTGCCTTAACACCAGACGGTAACTTCGAAAGGCTGACGTCGATTGGCCCTTCGTTATTATTACGATTGATTCGCAGCGGGATCTTCACCGTTTCAGTAGGCCTCAACGTCACCAGTGGAATGGCTTCTACTGCAAGCGCACTGACACGAGGCACTCCCAAATGATCAATTTCTTCCGGCAGTCGATCTGAGTAGCATCCTGCAAAAAAAACAATTAGCACGACATTTATTTTCAATATGTGCGTACATTGCATTTGAACATATTTTTTTCTGAGATAT
>DONH01000057.1 GCA_003509235.1 Planctomycetaceae bacterium | reverse complement strand
GCATACCGCTCATCGATGAATTAGAACTCGATGTGTGGGCAGGTAGTAGTGTTGCCATCATAGATTCGGGAAGAGGGTCGAAAGCTGCTCTGCTCGATGCTATCTGTGGACTAAGGCCGGCATTTTCCGGTTCGGTTCGATTGGATGGGCGTCGATTGAAACAGGCGTTCTCGACGAAAACATTCTGGGGAGTACTGTTCACAGGCATTCTTGTTGGTTTGTTATGTGCGGCCGCTGCGGTAGACGTCGATCGATTGTGGCTGGCTGTTGTAAAGCGAGGTCTTGTAGTTGATGAACCATTTACACCTGTAACGTTTGGGAGACGACTTCGTAGTTATTTCCGCGCGGAACTCGCTGTTGACCGTCTGGCCGGTAATTGGCGTATTGTCACTGCAGACGGACGTGAAGTTCTTGCAGTACGTCGCGATCTGTCGGAAGCCAGGGAATTACGGAATCAAATGCAAGCAGCAGTGACTGCTCGGCGAACTGGTCCGGGTGTTGTTCCCGATTTAACTGATTTAGTCGGCGATGCAAATGAGCCGCAACGCGAACTCCTATTGGACGAAACGACTCTTGACCGGTTAGCAGCCGGGAAACGTCGTATTCGTTTTCGTGGTTGGTCTGCTTTTATTTGTGGTTTGTTTCTTGGAGTTGGAATGTCGCTGACAATCTGGCAGCGCGGGAGACGTTCGCCAGAGGTTGCTGCTCGGGCTGGAGTGGCTCGCACTTTTCGGTCTCCAAGAAACTTTCCCGCAATGACAGTGTTTGAAAATATACTTGTTACGGTAGAGCAGGGCGCTTATCGAAAATCTTCAGCATGGTGGCCACATATTAATAAAGCGAACTGTATTGAGCGGACCGAAGAACTCATTCAGTTTGTGGGACTGACCGATCAATCATTCTCGTTTGCTTCAGATCTGACACGTTACGAGCAACGTTGTTTGGAAATTGCTCGCAGTTTGGCTATGGATCCTCGGATTCTTCTCGTTGACGAACCAGCGGATGGGATGAGCACGCAGCAGCAGCATGCGCTGGCAGACCTGCTGAAGGAAGTCTGTAAAGGAGCGTTGACGCTTGTCGTGACCTCGGCAGGAAGCGATCCGTTTACGCTGATCTGTGATCGTACAGTGCATCTTTCACCGCGATAGATGGGATCGAGGCCCCCCTCATGCCGATTCGTAGTCGCATTGTTTTACAAGTTTAAGAATTGCTGTTCCATGATCAGCCAATCGCTTTTCGCCAATTCCTTTACATTGCAAGAGCGTTGCCAGTGTGTCTGGCTTTTCACGAGCGATTGAACGCAATGCACGATCATCAAGAATTGTCCAGGCAGGCTTTCCTCGTCCGTCAGCTATTTTTCTGCGCCATTGTCTAAGGTGGTCAAAGAGTTGTCGGTCAACTCCATTCCAGTCATCAGACTCTTTTCGGGATCGCACTGCTTTCTTTAATCGTGGCTCAAGAAGCGTAACGGTTCGTTGGCTCCGAAGAATTTCCCAAGATTTTTGGTTTAGCATGACAACCGGTCGGTCGCTTTGGCTTCTCGAAAGATATTCTTGGTCCAGAAGTTGATGGACGAGATTCTCACACATTCGCTGGCTGAAGCTTTTTAGTAGTCCATATGTTGACAAGTGGTGATGTCCGTTTCGTTGTACCGCTTCTGTTTGTGCGCCACGCAGCACTTCGCAAAGGTGGCGGACGCCAAATCGTTCTTCAATCCGGGCGACACACGAGATGATTTTCTGAGCAACGGTGTTGCTGTCAGCAAGGTTCGTTGTCTCCCCAAGGCAAATGTCACAGTTCTTACAATTAGAGAGTTTGTATGATTGTCCAAAATGTTCTGATAAAAAAGCATGTCGGCAGCGTGCTGCTTGGGCATACTGCCGCATGCGTTGGAGGTGCAGTATCTGCGAGTCGATGAGGTTCTGCGATTCATCTTCAGTCAGTTCAGAAGATTCCGCTCCCCGTCGAATCAATGCCTCCCAGCTGAAAACATCAGCTGGTGAATAAAGCAGGACGCATTCTGCAGCGAGCCCGTCACGTCCGGCTCGTCCTGTTTCTTGCTGGTAGGCTTCGAGGCTCTTTGGAAGTCCGGTGTGTAGGACAAGTCTCACATTTGATCGATCTATGCCCATGCCAAATGCAACAGTGGCGACAACAACATCAAGGGTTTCTTTTGCAAAAGCTTCTTGTGTTTTGTGTCGTTTCTTAGCATCGAGCCCAGCATGGTATGGATGTGCTAGAAGCCCGGCTGCTGTAAGATGTTTCGCTAGCCTTTCTGTCTCGCGCCGTGAAATGCAGTAAACAATCGAAGCTTCTTTGGGATGACGCCCAAGGATTTCGAGTATCTGAGCTGTTCTATCGGTACGCTGGATGACACGGTAGGTGAGGTTTGGTCGGTCGAACGTGCCAACAAATATTTCTGGGTTTTTGAGATGCAGTTGCTCGGCAATATCTTTTCTAACTTGAGGTGTTGCAGTGGCGGTGTAGGCATGGAAACTCGTTTGCGGGAAGCGATCTCTCAACGCCGAAAGTTGACGGTACTCGGGACGGAAGTCATGGCCCCACTGGCTGATGCAATGCGCTTCATCGATAGCAAATCGCTGAATTGATAAGTGCGAAAGTGTTTCAACAAGATTCGAATTGAAAAGCCTTTCGGGGGCTATGAAAAGCAAACGAAGATTCCCATTGCGAAGGTTTTTGTACGTTCTTCTTCGGTCGTTGTCAGAGAGGCCGCTGTGAATTGCTGCCGCCGGATAGCCGATAGATTCAAGTGAGTCCACTTGATCCTTCATAAGTGATACTAACGGCGAGACAACAATATCGGTTGTTTGGCTCAACAAAGGGGGTAGCTGGTAGCAGAGGCTTTTCCCGCCACCTGTTGGGAGCACAACAACGGAGTCCCTGCCATGAATGGCAGCAGAGATTGCCTCAATTTGCAATGGCCGAAATGTGTCGAATCCCCACCAACGAAGAAGTGTTTGTTGGATTTTTGAATCGGTTAGTTCCTGTCCGCCAACTGGATGAGAGGGAGGCATTTGTGCGTTTACCTTCCTTGGCATAGGTACCGTATCTCCTTGTTGGAATGAATCTTCTTAGTCAGCAGAATAGCATTTGGCTGCAAAAGGAGTTGTATGAGGAAAGCAGGGTAGGAAGGGAATGCTCAAGAGGGGTGCAAAAGCCGGGTCGTAAGGGAAATCTGTCTTGATTGGTGCACGAGTCGTTGCGAAAGTCTGCATCACCAAATGATCAATTTTCTCTGTTCTTTCTGTTCGCGTTCTGGCTCATTGCCGCCTTGGCATTGGTGTCTTGGTTGTCTTTTTATCTTGCTCGGGATTCAGTTTCCGGCTGAATCATCTGCAAATGAAAGAGCTTCGATAGTCGCTGATTCCTCTCCGGGGGTGTCTGTTCCTGATTCATTACCCGTTGCATCGGATGGAATGTTTTTGACTGCAGAAGATGGTCATGTGATATGGGAGAAAACAATCAAGACAGTTGCCACTGACTGGCCTGTTATTAAAACTATTCCACCAGACTTTGATTCAATACCTCCCCGGGCCGGCAGGATTGTGTCAGCATGGATAGAACGGCCGCCGCGAGGAAAAAGGCAAGGTGATCCGGTTGACGGATTGAGTACTTCTTGGCCGCACTGGCCTCAGCAGCGTCAGCGAGTGGTTGTTCAAGTGCTTCCTGCTGTTAATGGTGCTTGGGTCGATGCGGTAGTCGAGACACAGCCATTAGTATCGAGTGATGCCAGCCTAATGCCCGATCGAGTTGTACTCACTGGCGGTTGGGAGACCGACTTGCGGGGACAGCAGTCAGTTGATGCAACCACTGATCTCGCGCAAAGAATGGATCTCGAAAGCGAGCCTGTTTATTCTCTACCAATACCACCAGAAATTATTTCTTCGCAGAGAGTTAAAAA
>DONH01000160.1 GCA_003509235.1 Planctomycetaceae bacterium | reverse complement strand
ATGAGCGGCTGACTCCTGATTACCATTTCGACTGCAAGCACTTTGTGAGCCAGCATTTACCATTTTTTCCACGGCACGTTGTATCCTAAGGGGGATGTGTTCTGAATGAATTGGCAACTCATCACAAAGAACGAGTGCATGCTCAACACAGTTGGCAAGTTCTCGAACATTTCCAGGCCAACTATATGCCTGCATGATCTTGATCGCCTCATCTGTTATGAGTTGCATTTCTTCCGGCACACTCTTTTGTTTTTGTTCAATGAAATGCTTGACCAACAACAGCAAGTCACTCATGTGTTCCCGAAGTGACGGAACCCTAATTTCAAATGTATTGAGACGGAATAAAAGATCTTCCCGGAAGCTGCCTGCTGACACCATTTCCTCAAGAGACCGATGTGTCGCGCAGACCACTCGAACATCGACAGTAATTGGATGATTGTCTCCCACACGGCGAATCTCCCCTGACTCAAGCACTCTGAGTAGACGTGATTGAAGCGATGGAGGCAATTCTCCAACCTCATCTAGAAACAGGGTGCCACCGTTCGCTACTTCGAAAAGGCCTGCTCGATGCTCACTTGCTCCGGTGAAGGCACCTCGACGATGCCCAAATAATTCACTTTCAACAAGTTGCTCAGGAAGACCACCACAATTCACCGTCACAAGTGGTCCATCAACCCGATGGCTCAATTCATGAATGGATCGGGCAACGAGTTCTTTCCCGGTACCCGTTTCACCTCGAACTAACACCGTCGCCTCACTAGCCGCTACTTTTGCTACAAGCGATTGCATCTGGTCAATTACAGATGACTTGCCAACAAGTTGCATACGACCTTCGGCCTGCATGACACGTCGTTCAAGCGAACGCATCCGAAGAGTCATCGCTCGCTTTGTTCGAACTCTCTGGAGTACGGCCTCGATTTCAACTAATTTGCACGGCTTTGTAAGATAGTCAAAGACTCCTTGCCGCAAACCAGCCACAGCCGTCTCAAGAGAAGACTTGCCAGTGATGATCACACTTTCAGTGTCTGGAGCAATTTCACGAACTCGTTGAATAACATCGAGCCCGCCTGCCCCAGGCATATCGAGATCAACAATAACACAATCAAATTCACTTTGATCAAGGACTGCCATCGCAGTCACCCCATCTGGACAAATTGTTACCTCATGCCCAAACCGAGGTAACTCCAATCTCATGAGTTCCTGAATAGATGGCTCGTCGTCGGCAAATAACACGCGTAGCGATCGACCTGACGACAAATCATTTGTTTCTTTGTCATGCTGCATTGCGGGCACGATTTCCCTCCCTACTAGTTCCCTTATTTTTTTCTGTCAGGACCTGGCCTTCTCTTCCTTCCAAACTTTGACTCATGATACTCACGACGGGAAGAATGACAGAAAAAGTAGACCCACACCCAGGCCCATTACTTCTTGCTTCAATCCGTCCATCATGATCACTAATAATTCGATGGGTGATTGAAAGACCAAGCCCCGTTCCTTTTTTCGACATACGGCTCGTGAAGAATGGTTCGAAAAGGTTTTGAAGCACCTCTTCATTCATGCCACATCCATTGTCAGTAAGGACCAGCCTCGCCTCCCCCCCATCGCGACTGACTGTCAGATTAACTTCACCATCTTCATCAATTGAATCAAGTGCATTGACGAGCAGGTTAAGGACTACTTGCTTCATTTCTTGTGGATTGGCCATGACAAGGACATCTGGTCCATTACGAATCGTTACAGTTTTCTGAGCAAACCTTCCTACATGACGCAACATATCAACTACGTCATGCGTCAGCGCACCAAGGGCAGTCGCCTGCCTTCGAACTTCTCCAACACGAGAAAAATCAAGCAGTTTTTCCGTAATTCCTTTACACCGAAAGGCTTCACTTTGTATGAGTTGAATGTAACGTGAAGCAACTGCGTCAACCTCGTCACCCACACGAGATTCAAGTGACTCCGCACACATTGCAATAGATGCCAGTGGATTATTTATTTCATGAGCGACTCCGGCTGCCAAAAAACCGACACTCGCCAACTGTTCGCTTCGGACCACTTCCTTCGTTCTTAATTGAACCTGATGATCGAGATCATCTCTGATTTCTTGAAAACGAGTCGTCATGTCATTGAGCGCCTGCCCTAACTCAGCCATCTCATCACACGTATCAAGATGGATACGGTAGCCAAAATCACCACCTGCTATTCTTCGTGAACCATGACCAAGATGTCGCAATGGACGAAATACCCACGAGTATGTGAGCATCCCTAAGCCAACAAGCAAGAGGACGGCAGCAATCGCAGCTGCCCACGTTGTAATAATAAGTGTTCGATAACGACCACGTACCTCGTGTGCCAAATCATGCATACGGGACTGTAAAAAAGTTGGTAGTTTTGCTGAGAGAACCGCGAGCGTATCGAGGTGAGATCCAATAGCTGTCAGCTTTACCAACTGTTCATCGACGAGGCCTGACAACCTTTGCGCAGACACTTGCTCTTCAGATGCAACTGCCTCATGGGCCAACTGCCATATGGTTTTAAGCTCAGATGCTATTCTGCGTGCTATGTCCCTCTCATGACTACGATCTCCAAATGGCTGCTCGTCTAATTCGCCCGCAGTAAGCTCTTGGCAATAATCTTGTAAGGCAGCACCTGTCTCAGAAATTTGTTGAAGAAACGAACTGTCTGATGTCGTCACGAGTTGCATCTCTTCACTCGCGAGGCCTGATTCAGTGGTGTTCCTACGCCCCCGCCCTTCGAAATCTGGCTCTCCTGATTCAAGTAACTCGATCCGTGGCACATTTCGTTTTGATGCCTCTGCCCAGAGACCCAGATCGATAGCAGCCATTGCACGCGAATGTGACAGTCGCAATTGCCCGACTCGTGATGCCAGGCGGCTTGCTTGGGGCAACTCGCTCGCTCGGCTACTGAGTGCCTTCACTAACCTCCTATAAGAATACACACCAAGAAAGCTACTAGCTGATAGGAGCGTTACTGTGAATCCAACAAGTAGCCCAACCACAAGTAGCTTGTTACGAATTGGTCGTCGCTTTTGCAAAGCCGACCTCCTAGCCTGAAAGCTTTTATATTTCCACGACAAAAGTGGTTCAGACCAGACACTAGCAAGACTGTCGCGGAAACCAAATATGAAAAGCATGCGTGCCGAAGCATTGCCTCATTAAAAATGCTAATTAGAAGTGATTTTAAGCCAAAGCTGACAGGGCCACATCAAACGAGCCCCCACCGCTTGCGAAAAAACCACTCCGTGCAGAGGCAACCTGCGAACATCGAGATGATGATCCAGTTATCCCAGAGTGTTGATGACCAGTCTTCACTGGTCGTAAAGACTGGTGGAGCTTGACCGATTTCTTTAAAAATGCTGGGAAGTTCCTCTGGAAGCCTGACTCCTCCATCTGTCGCACTAGCAATTTGCTGCATAAGCAATGTGTTGGCACGCGGATTCGCTAGCTCCAGATCTTGTCTATACACAACAAATCTCGCAACAGCCTCTCCTCCCTGATCATCTGCTTTTACGACCACTCGCCAGTCTCCTGGTTCGGTACATCCTGCTATTGTTCCTGAAAAGGATTCACTATTTTTTGAAAGCCGGACATACCGTGAATTTCCTGCTGGATCAATAACGGTAGCGGATAAATCACTACCTTGAACAAGTGTTCCATCAGGAAGTGTTAGACCAGCATCGAAAACTAA
>DONH01000166.1:3982-4209 GCA_003509235.1 Planctomycetaceae bacterium | reverse complement strand
GTTGTGTAGCCTGCTTCCTTCAGTATTTCAGCGACTGTTACTTCTTCGGCGTTTGTTGTCCACCCGCCACCTACCCGGTATGGATAACGGCCCGTCATCAGGGCGCCTCGTGATGGGCCGCAGACTGTTTGGGCATAGAAAGAGGTGAACCGTGTTCCGTCTGCTGCAAGTTGATCAATGAATGGAGTTTTCGCGGTTTTGCCACCATAACAGCCAAGATCACCATA
>DONH01000166.1:0-3683 GCA_003509235.1 Planctomycetaceae bacterium | reverse complement strand
ACCATAACAGCCAAGATCACCATAACCCATGTCGTCAATGAAGATGATCACGAAGTTTGGTCGGTTGGACTCTGCGGAAGCGATGGAGGCGAAGACCAGGCCATAAATGACGGTGTAGATCAATCTTGTCATGGTGGGCCTTACAATGTTGGGGCCTTGAACGGGATGGATGGTGTTTGTGTGATTTGAAGTACAGCGATAGTGGTTCGTGCCATTCCTGTTTGCAACCGTTGGGCAGTTGTCTTTTACAGTCTCATTATGGACGAGTATGTCCTGTTTCTTTGACATTCTCCAGCATCACTGTCAGGCGTTGTACGATTTCAGGATGCTTGTCATACAGGTTGTTTTGCTCACCAATATCTTCCGCAAGGTTGTAGAGTTGGCCAACGGGGCCAGCATAGCGGATGGACTGGCCGCGTTGTGAAAATCCACCGGAGCCTTTACCCGTAATCAGTTTCCAGTCGCCTGCGCGAAAACTCATGTGGTTCTTTCCTGCTTCAACTGCAAGTGATGGCCGAATCTCTTTATCTTCTCCGTAAAGTAATGGCAGAAAGCTAAAGCTGTCTGGTCCGGCGTTCTTTGGTAATTCCTTTCCCACTAGATCAGCAAAAGTGGCGAGCAGGTCACAAAAAGAAATTGTTCGATCAGATGACGTGCCAGGCTCAATCGTTGTGGGCCAGCGAGCAATAAATGGCATGCGATGCCCACCCTCCCAGGCATCAGCCTTCATGCCGCGTAATTCCCCAACTGACGAATGGCCGAAACGTTCACGATCAGACTCGTACCAGACTGGACCATTATCTGATGAAAAGAACACAAGTGTGTCATCAGTAAGGCTATTTCGATCAAGGGCGGAAAGTACACGACCGATCATTGCATCCACCATCATGACGAAGTCACCGTACATTCCAACGGAACTTTTTCCGGCAAACTGCTCTGAGGGAAGCCATGGCGTATGCGGTGCTGGATACGCGAGATACAGCATCAAAGGTTTTTTTCTAGTACCTGCTCCATGATCATCAATCACTTTGACTGCCTCGTTCGTAAAACGAGGCAAAACATCTTTTAGTTTGAGATTAGGGGCAATACCTCCAGCCCTCCAGAATGCGCCCTGGATGGGGCTCCAGCCATCTGAGGAATTTGCAAGAATTGTTTCTGTGGGTGGTTGTACAGCTCTGTTATTACGAATGTAAAAGTATGGTGGTATGTCAGTAGATGCTCGGATACCAAAGAAGTTTTGAAAACCACGGTCAACGGGCCCGCCAAGGAGAGGATTTTCAAATCCATTTTCATCGAATCCAAGATGCCACTTGCCCACCATTGCTGTCCTGTAGCCCGCGTTTGTGAGGAATGATGCAATGGTCTCCTGGTCTGGCTTGATTGTGGGTCCTTTATTCCAAGCTATGGGTGAAGATCGAAATGGGTAACAGCCTGTCAGCAAGCCATATCGTGAAACATGGCAGAGCGGACCAGAGGCATGGGCATCTGTAAAAATCATGCCGTCTGCGGCGAGTCGCTCGATATTAGGCATCTCAATTTTCGAGCCGGCATTAAACGGACGGGGGTCCCCGTATCCCATGTCATCAACAAGAATAAATACGATATTTGGTTGTGTATTTTTTTCAATCGGAGCAGAGCATGCATGGGTTGGTGGAAGGTAGAAAAACAAGATGAAAAGCGCAGTGCTATAGAGTGCGAACCAGCACGTTGTGCGTCTTCGTGTGTGCCTGCTCTGCTGAAGTTGGGCCATGTTGTCTTTCATGCTGTTTCTGTTGTTGTCACGATTGTGAGGAGAGTAAATCTGCTTGGTTCGTGGCAGCTCATTATCGTATTTCAAGCAATGAATTGACAGAGGTGGAGTTCGCTTGCGGTTAGCGTGCAATGTGCTGTTCATTCATATATTCAGAGTCACAATTACTGGAGCAGAGTGAATCCAGACAGCGGACGTGTTTCTTATCGCTAATGCACTTGTACCACTGTGCTGATTGCAGGGACGGCCTTAGAATTCCTGTTTTTTCCCTGAAGAATTAGGCTGGCGGGAGGCCCTGCATACGACGCCATGCAGAAAGCTGTCCAAGATGCGACATGATGTGGCCACCACAGTAGAACGCATGAACTGATGAGAGCGTTGGGAACCGTTCGGCGAGTGGGCCTTCAGCTGGATTTGGATGGTCGAACGCCTCGTTGGGAGTTCCTCGGAGAGTTTCAATGAGTTTTTTGTGACCAGCACTAAAAAATGCGAGAACTTCGTCGAATGACGGATAGACCGTATGGTTCGGGTCATCCTGGCAGGTTGCCGTCTTGTCAAAAGCTTCTTCAAACCCAGCTGGTATTGGGAGTGACTTTTGTTCAAGTTGGCCCAAGACTTTTGGTGGATACAAACTCAGATGACCAAAAATGAAACAGGGATGGTTTGAGGAAACCATCTGCCCACCCAGTCGCGCGAATCGAGCAGCCTCGATGTGAGGGATATCCTGCCTCAGCCGGTCGGCATAGCTCACAGCAGATTCAAGTGAGTCAGCAATAATATTTCCAGTTGTACGTTGCATCACAGGTACCTCTGTCCATGGTGTGATTATTGTTTTAATTGATTGCGTTGGGCAAGCAGTTGTATGGCATTTGGAAGTGCCTCGCACTCCTCTAGGAAGACACGAGCGGCAAGTGTCTCTGGTGTGTCATCGGAGGCTACAGGGACCTGCCGCTGAAGCAAGACAGCTCCGTGATCGTATTCATTGTCAACGAAGTGCACAGTGCACCCAGAGGTTGTGGCACCTTGTTGAATAACAGCCGCATGAACTCGATTTCCGTAGAATCCCTTTCCGCCAAAAGCAGGAAGCAACGACGGGTGGATATTGATTACCCGATTGACGAAATCATCCGGAATGGCCACAAGTTGGAGAAAACCTGCCATGACAACGAGATCAATGTTCGCTTCACGACAGGAGTCAAACAGACTTGTACTCCATGCTTGAAGCGACGCCTCACCTTGTGGGTTCACTATGGTGCGAATGCCTGCGGACTCAGCAATGGTCAGACCACGGACGCCTTCTCGGTTGGAAAGAACGAGTTCGACGGTGGCCGGAAGTTCGCCGCTCTTTTCACGTCGCACAAGGTTTTCGAGGGTCCGCCCAGAGCCGGATAGAAGAACGGCAAGGCGTAGTGGTTGAGTGCTACCTTCTTTATTCACAAGACCACGTTCCCTTCTTTCAGGCCGTTTCGGGCGTGACGATCCGTTTCAGGGTGATGGTGAGTGCGTGCCCATCAAGATCAAGCGTCTCTTCTTCGGCATCTGGTATCCGTTCGAAACCAATTGACGCAGCAAGCGTCTCCGAAGCTATTGTTTTGACATGTTCCTGAAGTGCCGTTCGAAGTTCATCTGATTCGGTGACAAACCCCAAGGCAATTCTGTCGGTAAATTCGAGATCAACTGTTTTTCTCTGTGACTGGATAGTATGAATGACGTCCCGGACTCTGCCTTCGGCAATAAGGGCCGGAGTGAGTTCGCTGGAAATCACTACAACACCTCGAGTGCCTTCAGCGGCAGCCCATCCTTCGCGGGCGGTCGTGCGAATGAGACATTCTTCCTCGGTGATTGAAATATCCGTCCTATCCTGTAGCGTGATGACAGCTTGTCCGTCGTCTTGAAAGGAAGTCATGAGGGTTGAGGCATCGGCCTGCTGCAG
>DONH01000454.1 GCA_003509235.1 Planctomycetaceae bacterium | reverse complement strand
TGCTAAAGAATGTGCTGTTGTTACACACTACAGGCTAAAAAATGATGAGGAGAACCCCGGGAAGTTGGTAGTAGACAAAGATTCAAAACTAGAGGAAGAACTAATTGTGAGACCTACCAGTGAGGCAATAATTTGGAGGACATATAAAAACTGGATTCAATCATACAGAGATTTACCAATCTTGTTAAATCAATGGGCAAATGTAGTAAGATGGGAGATGAGGACTCGACTTTTTTTAAGAACTGCTGAATTTTTATGGCAAGAAGGACACACTGCCCATGCGACAGAAGAAGAAGCGATTCAGGAAACACTGCAAATGCTTGACATCTACGCAACATTCGCTGAACGGGATCTGGCAATACCCGTCTGGAAAGGACCCAAACCGTCCAGCGAACGATTTCCCGGTGCTGTTGAAACCTATTCTATTGAAGCCATGATGCAGGACGGAAAGGCACTTCAGGCCGGAACGTCACACTTTCTTGGCCAGAATTTTGCCAAGGCACAAAACATAACCTTTACAGACAAGACAAGCCAAGAAGCTTTTTGCTGGACAACTTCCTGGGGGGTCTCAACTCGTCTGATTGGAGGTCTTATCATGACTCATGCAGATGACGACGGCCTGGTCCTGCCCCCACGCATAGCACCTGAACAGATTGTCTTGCTCCCAATCTATCGCTCAGATGAGGATCAATCTGCTGTTCTGAAATGCTGTTACAAACTGAAGGAGCAGCTAGAACAATCTCAGTGGCGCAATGAGAACATTCGTGTCAAGATCGATGACCGTGACATGCGTGGAGGTGACAAGGTATGGCAACACATCAAGCAGGGCATCCCTATTCGAGTTGAGATTGGCCCTCGTGATCTGGCAGCTGGCACAGTAAGCATTGCTCGTCGCGACGAGCCACCAAAACAAAAGCTCACGATGACTCTAGATGAATTTCCCAAAAACGCTGTGGAACTCTTGGAATCAGTACAAACAAATATGCTAAAAAAAGCAGTCGATTTTCGTGAAAAACACTCATCAACAATTGACAAAAAGGATGAAGTTTCTGAATTCTTCGATTCCAAACAAGAAACTAGCGGCTTTGCATATGTCCATGTCGCGGATGATCCTGCTGTTGCGGAAGTACTCGATCCACTTAAAGTCACCGTTCGCTGTGCCCCAATGGACTGGGATGAAGAACCTGGAAAGTGCCTTTACACGGGGAAATCCGTTCTTCGAAGAAGCGTCATTAGTCGTTCGTACTAACATGTTTGATGACACAGGTGAGGGTATAACGCTACAGTATAATAAAAGGTGCAGCATTCACGTGCTCATCAAATCGGATCACCCTGACTATCACCATGAAGCTTAACCTGCCAAATCCATGGTTCGTAGCAATCATTGCCGCAATACTCGGCACATTGACTGGCTCTGGTACAGCCCTACTCAGGGCAACCACGACACCACTACGAACCGGAGCATTCGCGACACGCTCAGTCAACTCATCTGGTCCACTACCGGTAGCACAAACCGATGAGACCAGCTACGACTTTGGTCGAGTGAGTCTCGGAGGCACGGGTAGCCATGCTTTCATCGTTCGCAATGCAGGAAAAGCACCCCTCCTGATCACAAAAGGAACAACCAGTTGCACATGCACCGTAAGTGATTTTGAGGGTGAGGGTGAGGGGAAAGATAGTAGAAACGTTCCACCGGGTGACGAGGTCATTGTCCGGATAAAGTGGACGGGAAAAGGTGAAGGAGGTCCTTTCCGACAAAGTGCCTCGATACTTACAAACGATACAGGTCGGCCAGAAATTGCATTTTCGATTGAAGGTACTGTGATTCCGACATGGAAGGCTGAGCCAAACGGCATTGTAATGTCTGGAATTTCAGCCAATACGGCATCGCAGGCCGAGGTAAAAATCTTCACCTTTAGTGATCAACTTCCTCATCTCAACAACTGCCGCATAGCTGACGATTCTTATGCTGACAGCATAGCTGTAGAGAGTCGTCCGCTTACACCAGATGAGTTACAAGAAGAACCTGAAGCAAAGGGAGGTTTCTTTTTATCACTTGATATTAATTCAGGTCTGCCATTGGGAAAGATACGGACAGCAGTCGAGGCTTCTTTTACTCTCGGTGAGGAAGAAATTACAGCTGTCGTTCCAGTAGAGGGCATCGTCAGCGGGGACATGATGCTTGTTGGCCGCAAATGGGATCGCAGATCCAACGCACTGAGGCTGGGAACGGTCTCCGGTCAAACTGGTCTGAACACAAAAATTTTCCTGACTGCCAAGGGTGAATTTCGTAACGACGTGCTGCCACGTGTCGTCGATATCGTTCCAGAGGGGCTCACTGTCAAAATCGATCCCCCCAGCCAGATAGGAGGGGGGGACGTTGTTCGGATCGGTATTGAAATTCAAATTCCACCGGGAGCACCTCCAGCGAATAATTTATGTACTGAAACCGCTAAACAGGGGTATATCCTCCTGGAAACCGGACACCCCAAAACCCCTAGTTTGACAATTCCTGTTTGCGTTGCCATTGCCGAATAGTGAACGATCTGCTGGGATTTAGTCGATAATTGAAGGTGGGAAAGGTTTTGTTTTGTCTACCTATTGAGCGAAGTCCAGACTTTGGTGCCCCCCATCCATCTATGCATTGTCATTTACGAAATATTTTGCAGTCAATCACATGCCGACTTGCTCGCATCACGCTTCTTGCAATTGTATTGGTAGGCATACTTTCAGTTCGAATGCCTGCCGCCATGCCCGATCGAGGTCAAGGCATTTCTGATACGGTCGAAGAAGAATTTCGGGAGCGAAATGGAAGTCTTTTTACAGACTGGCCTACCCCTCGAGCTGTTCTTGTTATCACTGGTGAGCTTGATGGGTACATCGAACCCTGTGGCTGCACCGGAAAGGAAAATCAAAAAGGTGGCCTAAGTAGGCGACAGAATTTCTTAACCGCACTCAAATCAGCAGGATGGCCGGTTGTGGCTGTCGATCTGGGTGGCCTCGTAAAGAGATTTGGCCGTCAGGCAGAGGTTAAATATCAGTCGATCGCAGATGGCTTACGACAAATGGGCTATAGCGGTATTGGGTTTGGGCCTGCGGACTTACGCCTGCCGGCAGAAGAACTCGTCGCAGCTGTCGCACCCGTTGGGAACGAGCCTACTCCTTTCCTCAGTGCCAATGTGGGCCTTCTTGGACTTGATGCAAACATTACACCTCGCTTCCGTGTTGTTGAAATTGGTGGACTTCGGATTGGCATTACTTCAGTGCTCGGCAACAGCAAATCCGGAGACATCCGCAACGCAGCAATTGAAGTCACCGCCGCGGAAGCAGCACTTCAAGAAGTCGTCAAATTAATGCAGCCCGGGCTATGCGACCACTATGTCCTGCTCTCATGGGGCAATCCTGAAGAGGCCCGGTCCCTAGCTGAGTCTTTCCCTCAGTTTGATATCGTTGTCACCGCTGGAGGTGCCGACGAGCCACCGTCAAAACTTCCTGTTTTAGAAAATGGTGCGAGACTGGTAGAGCTTGGGCACAAAGGCATGTTTGCCGTGACAATCGGTTTCTTTGACACGAAAGATGACTCAATAAAAAGCCAAAGAGTACCCCTGGATGCTCGATGGGGTGAGGCTGAAGATATGATCGATTTACTTGCCACGTACCAGCGGCAACTTGAATCGCTCGGGCTTGAAGGTTTGGGCCTGTCTCCGGTGCGACATCAGACTGGTCGTCGATTTGCTGGAAGTGATGCGTGTGGGGACTGTCATGCCTATGCCTATGAAGTCTGGGAAGACTCATCTCATTCGTACGCACTCACAACCCTGGAAGACCAAGAGCCAAGAAGAGATGGTGACCCGGAATGCCTTTCCTGCCATGTTGTCGGTTGGGCACCTCAGAGATACGAACCCTTTGAAGGTGGTTTTCTCAGCATGCAGAAAACACCGCATCTTGCCCACAATGGGTGTGAAAATTGCCATGGTCCTGCTGCGGCTCATGCAGCCGTCGAGAGAGGTGATGTTCGCGCGAGTGTGACTGAGCGTGACAGGCTTCGCGAAGAACTAGCTATGTCAATCGACACACCGGAAAGCAAGACAAAAGTAATTTCTAATTGCCTCGAATGTCATGATTTGGACAACAGCCCTGAATTCGATTTTGAAGATTACTGGCCAGCGGTTGACCACACTGAAGAAGTGGCTGACATAACCGAATAGCACCTTTGCCTGTTTTCTCTCTATCGACCTTACTCGAGCGCCCTGATTGCTTCATCTGGGATACTAAAATTCGCCGAAACACTCTGGACGTCATCGTGATCATCAAGTCGCTCCATGAGATTCAGCACCTTCCGTGCTGTCGCGACATCATCAATTTCAACCGTCGTGGAGGGAACCCGGATAATCTCACTTGATTCAATTACGAAATCAGCTTGTTTGATTGTGGCCACCACATCACTCATAACTTGAGGATCACACGCTACTTCCCAATAGTTGTCAACAGTAGTCACGTCGTCAGCACCAGACTCTATCGCCACTTCATAGAAATAGTCTTCTTTACCGGAATCGCTGGGAACTCGAACCATACCTGTCCTCGTGAACAAGTATGCAACACACCCAGTCGCACCAAGCTTGCCATCGCAAAGCTCGAATAACTTACGAATTTCCGGCGCTGTTCGATTCCGATTATCTGTGAGGATTTCACACAAAACTGCAACGCCCCCGGCGGCGTAGCCTTCATAGACCGACTCCTCGAGATTCCCACCTTTCAGCTCTCCACAACCAGCCTTTATGGCACGCTGAATGTTATCTTTCGGCATGCTCACAGCCTTGGCTGCATCAATGGCGTAGCGGAGTCGAAGATTTGCGTCAGGGTCAGAACCACCGTGCTTTGCAGCTACAATAATGGCTTTCGCCAGCTTGCTCCAAAGCTTCCCTCGCTTTGCATCGATAAGCGATTTTTTTCGTGAAATATTCGCCCAATGAGAATGGCCTGCCACGTTGCCGTAACTCCTTTTGTTTATCCCTTAATAGCACCTTTCAAGAGGCTCCATCGATACTAATAAAAACGTATCTATGACCATCTCTCAACGTGGCTTCTTCTTCGCTAACTTCCGAGAGTGGCCCGCAGCCTGCTTTGCATTTGCTTTTGTTTTCTTAGAGGAAGCTCTCTTCTTGCCCGTTGGCTTACTACCGGCTTTATGAGCCTTTTTTTCTTCTGACTTCGCTTTCAGAGCCTCCCGCTCTGCAGCTTCTCTTTGTGCTGCGAGCTCTGGCTTGATCGTTATAGAACGGGCTTTGTTGGGTTTCACAACAAAAGGCTTGGGTCCGGATCGAGTGCCGATCGGCGTACCATCAGCGTCTCGTTTTGGCCCAGAACCAGGAGGAGGCTGAGGCGTTTTGCCCGCGGGCCGAGGTGCCGCCTGAGGGCCAGCCGGCCGATGCTGCTCAGACACATCACCGTCACTCGTTGCAGACAAGGCGGCAACAAAAGGTTCAGGTAATTTCTCACCTCGCTTTGGCATTCTTTCTTTTACATCAGCGGCGATCTCGCCAAGAATCTTCTTGGATTTCACACCGTGTAATGAGGAGAGGAGGTCTGCACCAAACTGATGCAAAAGTGAGCTAAAATTTTTACCAATTTTCTTCGTGACCATTCGGTCAAGCCCTGGAGCATCTACTTGCTGATACTC
>DONH01000042.1:2628-4915 GCA_003509235.1 Planctomycetaceae bacterium | reverse complement strand
GACTAATTGAGCTGTTGAGAGCATTGGTCATAGGTGCGACGGTGATTGATAACAGGCTTATCCACGAAGGTTGTCAAAAACGAAAGAGTGCATTGGCGTAAAACACGCATGCTTTTGTACCAAAAGCCAAGTATGGCTTCTTTCGTTGGCCACATTTTCTGGCGAGTGCCTCCATTTAGATCTTGGCGACTACTCACAAAAGGAGTAATTTAATGAAAAGTGGGAGAGCAGGGGGCTTATCTATTTTTTATCTCATTGCTAATTCTCGCACCCTTTGATTTTATTTTTTGTGTCAATTGGAGGTGTCTTATGAGTATTATGAGAAATGATTATTTAGACGAATCGAGAAAATTCCAATCTGGTTTTACGCTGATCGAGCTTCTCGTTGTCATTGCTATTATTGGTGTCCTCGTCGGGCTTCTCTTGCCGGCGGTCCAACAAGCGAGAGAAGCTGCTCGGCGTTCGACATGTGGGAACAAATTAAAACAAAATGCAATGGCGCATCATACGTTCGCTGATGCAAACAAAACGTTTCCAACAGCGGCGAATAGAAGGCTCCATTCGCCTCACAATAACAAGCCATTTGACAGAAATAACAATAGCTGGAGCACAGCGGTCGTTCACCTCATGCCTTTTCTTGAGATGAGTACGATCTATGACCAGCTTGATTTGAAAACCAGAAACCAGACAAACGGACCGAACGCCACTGTGCTTGCTCCGAATAATCAAGCGCCTCAATACACGGTACAGTTCTGTCCATCCAATCCGTATGCTTTCGAAGGAAAGTGGATCAATGGTAGATCCTACCAAAGTGATACGCGACGATGGGGTGGCCGATGTTATGACTTTAACCTAGGACCGAGCGCATTTCCGTCACTGCCCCCAGATTGTGCGAAAGTGCGAAGTTTTTGTAATGCTCGAGGCACTTGGCACGGTGCAACAGTGCTAGGCGACGCATTGGACAACCGAGCAACACCAGGCATCTTCAACTGGAGAGTTGATTTCCCCTGTAAGTTCAGCTTTGTCACAGATGGTCTATCCAACACATTTCTTTTACTCGAAAGGCGACCGGAAATTGCCGCATGGGCGAGAATGTACGTTGGTGATCAGGTTGGCGTAACGACTGGCATTCGTCCAAATTCCTCGCTCATACTCGAGGACCCAACAATGGATGTGGGTGACAATAGCATTCGGACGACAAACAGCGGTGCCAGCAGCTATCACCCAAGCGTATTTGGAGCAGCAACCGCCGATGGAGCAGTACACTTCCTAAGTGATACCATTGATTTCGAAGCTTACAATTACCTCGGTAATCGTGCTGACGGAAGTCCAAAAGGCCAGATTCCATAGTCTGCTTGTATTGACTAACTAATAAACCCAGTCTTGCACTACTACAGCAAGACTGGGTTTTTTTGTTCCATGTTATTTCTCCACTGGAACGACGCAAACGCTTTGGTCCCATGTGAGCGAACAGCCGCAGTCGTGCTGGGCGTCAGCCACGACCAAAATGGTGCGGTAAGAGCGTGCAGTGACAGATCAGCTTCCTGAGTCTCTGGCCCATGGCATCGATAGCAGTGGTTCTTCATGAACGAGTGAATGGATTCAGGAATTACGATTCCCGAACTCACCAGAGACGGCATGAAACCAAACAGCAACAAAAGCGCGAGGCGTCGGTTCAAAAAGGCGTTCTTGGTTTCTTTTTTGATGATTGATACTGACAACAAAGTTAACTGGAGCGGCACCTCAAACAAATGCGATCGCAGAACCTCCATGTTTGCCGCCACGGGTTTTTTTAATTCTTTTCACTCATTGACGAACCATCACCGGCAGACCGCTTGTTCTTCAGGATAAATCCTATCTTTGTACTACTGCAATGTTATTCGGCAGTATTGATTATCTCTCTCGCCGTCCGTCGCTAACGAGGTCATCCACCAACCACGTTACCTGTTTTTTAAGGACAAATTCCAAGAAACTCGTTGTTTGTTTCTTTCCATAAACCTGCTCGTTTCATTTCGTCCTGCTGCTTGTCTCGCTCCTTACAACTGAGATACAGACGAGCAATTGAGTTGAAGCGATTTGTAGAGCCAGAAACACGCTACCATTACACTTTTGTGTTTGGACAAATTGCAAGAATGACAAAGTACACGCTGGACACCCCCTCAATGACTACGCACATGATTCGTATCTCACATTCTATTTTTCTTTCTCTGACCGTATGGCTTGTACCACATATCGTATTCGCTGAAACGCAGCAACAAAGCCAAGCTCACCCAAATATCATCTTACT
>DONH01000042.1:0-2248 GCA_003509235.1 Planctomycetaceae bacterium | reverse complement strand
TGAAAACGCCTTTCCTTGATGAGATGGCGACATCTGGACTTCGACTGGACAACTTTTATGCACAACCCGTCTGTTCTCCCACGCGCGGTAATGTCCTGACCGGAAGACACCCCAACCGCTACGGGACGTTCACGCCAGGGTGTTCGATTCGACCAGAAGAGACCACAGTTGCTCACTGCCTCCAAAAAGTAGGATACGCGACTGGACATTTTGGGAAATGGCATGTCGGTCCTGTCAAAACAACATCACCGACAAACCCCGGATCAATGGGGTTTGATGAATGGCTTTCGCATGACAATTTTTTTGAATTAGATCCGTTCCTGTCTCGCAATGGCAGGCCTCCCAAAAAGTTTTACGGCGAGAGTTCTGAAATACTGATTGATGAAGCGATCGAATACATAAAAAAGAAACAACTGGAGGACGTCCCGTTCTTTACAGTTATCTGGTTTGGCTCACCCCATGAACCGTATAGCGGCATGGAGACAGATTTACTTCTCTACAAGGATCTACCAGCGAAATACAGCGACACGATGGTAAGGTTAACTTCAAATACAACTGGCAAGCAGGTCAAACGACCTTTGCGAGACGTTTTGATTGAACGCTACGCAGAAATTACAGCCATGGATCGGTCGATCGGAAAGCTACGCAATGGACTAAAAACGCTCGGCATCAAAGACAACACCGTGCTGTGGTATTGTGGAGACAATGGCATTCCCCAAAGCGGCTTGAGAGAGTCCCGTTTCAGAGGACTCAAAGGAAAACTCTACGAGAACGGTATTCGGGTTCCTGGAATCATTGAGTGGCCCGCTGGGATACCCGCACCACGCGTCGTCACTGTGAATGCTGTCACAGCTGACATTCTTCCAACTGTATGCCAACTGGCAGGTGCAACACCACCAGACGTTCCTCTCGATGGCATTAATCTCGTGCCACACTGGCAAGGAAAGAAGAACGAGCGTAGTGAGGCGATCAAGTTCTGGTCCTTCAAGGCAGATTATGACGAATCAGCAAAGCCGTACATCAACCCCGAACTGCAGAAAGGCACGACACCAACCGTGAAAGAAAAGGACGGGCTCTTGACTCGTACTTTTAAAAATTTTCACCATCCAAAAATAAGGGAACAGGATTTTATCGGCGCGAGGGCAATTCTTACGGACGACTACAAATTAGTCATCGACGGAGAAAAAAAGGCAGGAGTCGAACTTTTTGATCTGAAGAAAGACCCGAGTGAGGAAAACAACCTCGCCAAAGTTCATCCTGACATTGTTCAGACGCTGTCAAATCAACTCCATGATTGGCAGAGCAGTGTTTTGAATAGCCTGATGGGCCGAGACTACAGAGATACCGGCACTCAATAAAGGGGGCTAGCCTACAAACTGGACTGTCTTGCGATCTGGATTATTCTAAAAAATTATTGCCTTCGTCTTTTCCGTTTGACCTTATTCAGTTCAGGTTTTTCAGTGAACACCGGGATGGCGAGAGAGTTGAAACTCAGGGCAGGGGCAATGAGAACAGAAACCTTCATCCTAACCTCGCCTTCTTGGGATCCTCGCTTTTTTGACTCTTTAACTTTTTCAGCCCATCGTGTGGATTGGACGGACTGTTGGGCTCGTGATGCGTCGGCACATCCTGACGGAGCCGGATGATGACCTCCTTGTAGATAGGATCGCTTGCAAGGTTGGTATATTCGAATGGGTCGGTATCGTGGTCGTAGAGTTCCTCGGCACCATCAGCACGCCCGCCATACCACGTATAACGATACCGTCCGTCAGTAACAGAGTGGTTTTTGCATTGATAGGTTGTCAGCGTCGGCTGATCCCACTCCATCGATGGATTCTTAAGCAACGTCGTGAAGCTACGCCCGTCGTTTTCCGGATTAGGCGGAAGACCGCAGAGCTCAATCAACGTTGGATACATATCAATCAAGTTCACTACACCATCACACGTTGTGTTCGGCGGCGTAACGCCGGGAACGTTCACAATAAAAGGCACGCGTGCCGATTCTTCCCACAGACCCGTTTTTCCGTAGTGCATTTTCTCGCTCAAGTGCCACCCATGGTCACCCCAGATCATGACAATGGTGTTGTCCGCGTACTGGCTCTTTTCGAGTGAGTCAAACAGGACGCCCATGCAATGGTCAACGTAACTGACACATGCGAGATAGGCACGGTTTGCCTGCTTGTGCATGTCGTTCCCATCAGCAACAAGGAATCGGGAAGTGGGCCTAAAAATTGGCTTCCCGTCTTTT
>DONH01000382.1 GCA_003509235.1 Planctomycetaceae bacterium | reverse complement strand
AGCGTTCTGCGTGAACTCGAAAAAGATCGCCCAGGTAATGAAGATCGCCGTGATCCAGAAAAGTACTGGTTCTCGGTTTTTGGTACTCCGTCAGAAACTGAGCCGTGGGGCTGGCGACTTGAAGGACATCATGTGTCGATTAATTTCAGTTCAGTGGCTGGTGCTGTTTCTGCAGCAACACCTCTGTTTCTTGGGGCGAGTCCAGCGGAAATTCGGACTGGACCTCGGGCTGGCCAGCGAGTGCTTGCCTCTGAAGAGGATATGGCGAGGAAACTGATTGTTTCTCTGCAAGACAATCATGCAGAGAGATCGGTAATATCTTCGAATGCACCAGATGAGGTTTTGACGGTTCCTGATGCATCGCTGGATTTGGGAGTGCCGCAAGGAGTTTCTGGAAAAGAGATGAGCCCAGTGCAGCAGGCGTTATTTCGGCGGTTAATAGAACAGATTATTCAGACGCTTCGCGGTGAATTAGCTGATGATGTGCTCGCAGAAGTCTCGGAAAACGAATGGAAAGAGTTGTCGTTTGCCTGGGCCGGAAGTTTTGAGCAGGGCCAAGGTCATTACTATCGAATCCAGGGTCCGTCATTCATTATCGAATATGACAACACACAGAATAAGGCTAATCATGCTCACATAGTATGGCATTCACTGGAAAATAATTTTGGTCTCAATGCTCTTCGGCTTCATTATGAGAGTCAGCATGGCAGGCCGCACGCTGATCGCGTGAAAAGCCAGCCCTAAGTTGTTGGCTTGCAGGATCGCTTCAAAGTCTGATCAAAAATGAGATCAAAAGCTTGTCGCTCTTGTTCACCTGCCGTTTTCGTGACGAGCGATTGAAGTGTTTCAAACTGGTGTTGAACTTCCTCGGGATCAAGTAGATGAAGTCTGCTAAAGAGAATGGCGGCTTCAATCACGGCGTGCGCAGCCCTGTTGAAGCCTCTGAACGGGCGAATGAGGTGTGACTTTTGTATGTGTGCATGCAGTCGGCAGCGTTCTCCGGTTGTATCTGCTTGTTCTATGCGGAACTCAAACGCTTCGCAGGCCTCTTCAAGGATCCAGCCATTGACCGTTTCAGCCGAACGAGTTTGAGGCTGGTTGTAGGGCACGCCAGTGACCGCCTGAGCAAAGAGTAAAACATTATCAGTGAGGTGGAAGACGCCCTCTGGCTGAGACAAAAGTAGGTGGCCTGTTCTGCTGCCTTGGAACGGCTTGAGGATGAGGTGAGTCATGGATCGAGAGTCCACTACTTCAGGGCCCATCGCGGCGATATGGACATCACCGTCTTCTGTTCTTGTTGTAAGAAGGCCTTCGAGAATCACAGGAACTAAACCTCATTGGGGTCGTTGGAAAGAAGAGAAACAACCTTTTTTTTGAGATGTTGAAATCAAAATACTTTTTGAGTTTACACTGGTTTCATGATAGGTGCCTCGCTTACCGGAGAACGCATTCATTTCGTCACAGGGAAGTTGTCGGAACATGCGCTGCGAAAAATGCTTGAGCGACTGGCTGGCCAGATCGAATTTCAGCCAACAGTTCAGGTGCTGAATATTACCGTTGCGGCATTAATGACAACTGACTGGATTGCTCGGCGGCTTGAGGTGCCAGAAGGTACTGATCGTGTGGTTATTCCTGGACTGTGTAAGGGTAATATGACGTCGCTCGAACAAAAAGCAGGTGTGCCTGTCGAACGCGGTCCGGAAGACTGCCGCCGGTTGGACGAGTGGTTTGGTCAAAAGCGACAGGACCTGGATGGTTATGGGGAACACGATATTGAGTTGATCGCGGAGATCAATCATGCCAATCGATTTTCGCTCAAGGAACTTTTTGCAGAGTCGACCCGATTGCGACTGGCCGGAGCCGATGTGATTGATGTTGGCTGTACGCCGGGTGAGTCATGGGCAGATATTGGCAACGCAATTGCAATGCTTGTTGATGAAGGGTTTCGAGTCTCCGTTGATAGTTTTGAACCAGGCGAAGTGCTTTCAGCAACACGGGCTGGTGCGTCGCTTGTTCTGTCAGTCAATTCAAGAAACGTAGACGCCGCAGGCGACTGGGGTTGTGAAGTTGTTGTCGTGCCGGACGAGCCATCAACGCTTAAGGGGTTTGATGAAACAATCGCACAGCTTGAAGTGTTGGGTGTTCCGCGCAGGCTTGACCCTATCCTTGAGCCAATTGGTTTTGGGTTTGCTGCGAGTCTTGGTCGGTATCTTGATGTGAGGGAACGATACCCGAAGTCTGAAATGATGATGGGTATTGGTAACCTGACAGAATTGACAGATGTTGATTCAGCTGGCATCAACACACTGCTCCTTGGCTTTTGTCAGGAGAAGGGAATTCGTTCTGTGCTTACGACCGAAGTTATTTATTGGTCAAAAAGCAGTGTCAAAGAGTGTGATCTTGCTCGCGCACTTGTCTATCACGCAGTGACGAAAAAAACCCTACCCAAGCATGTAGAGCCCCGCCTCGTTACGCTTCGTTCCGGGAAACAGCAGCTTCACGGTGACGATGCGCTCGAACGGCTGGCTCTGGCAAT
>DONH01000421.1 GCA_003509235.1 Planctomycetaceae bacterium | reverse complement strand
GCCTTCGGCAGCCGAGGCAGCCAGCCAAACCATTTTGTCAATTGAGACCGTTACATCTTCATAGTTCCTCTTTCTGAAAACTGACCGATCCTATGCTGAAAACCCCACTTCTCCACCCTGAAATTCTTAGGATTCTCGCAAGCGGTGGCCATCACTCACTCATACTCATCGCTGACGGCAACTATCCGGCTACCACTAAACGTGGTCCCAAAGCCAACGTCGTGCCCCTCCAGCTTATGCCTAATGTTCCAACGGTTGCTGACGTTTTTGAGGCAATACTCGGGAGCATCCAAATCGATGCGGTACAGACGATGGGCGTCGACAGAGACGACTCATATGCTGCTGCGACTCCGGGCGACCCACCAGTCTGGGAAAAGTACCGAAGTCTTCTCAAATCTGCTGGAAACAGTTGCGCTTTGGAGCCTCTCTTAAAATGGGACTTCTACGCAGCGGTAGACTCCGCTGATCACATACTCACCGTGCAAACCGCCGACACCCAACCGTGGGCAAACCTTCTCCTCACTATTGGATGCCGAACATTCAATTCCATCACCTGATCTCCAATACGAAAAGAGTATCCATGCAAACCAGACCACTTGGCACCACTGGACTTGAAGTACCAATCCTCTCCTTTGGCGCCTCATCGCTCGGACAGGAATTTCGAAAAATTACCATTGATGAGGCAATGTCTAGCGTACGGGTGGCGATTGATAACGGCATGCGACTCATCGACACGAGCCCTTTTTATGGTCGCGGAATGAGTGAAATCATGCTTGGGCTCGCGCTCCAGGATATACCCCGCGACGATTACCTGCTCTGTACCAAACTTGGCCGGTATGACGTTGGACATTTCGACTTTTCCGCACGGCGTGTAGCAGAAAGCGTTGATATCTCATTGCATCGACTCAGCACCGATCACCTCGATATCATGCTCTGTCACGATATTGAATTTGTTCCAATGCAACAGATCGTAGACGAAACCATTCCAGCGCTGCGACAAGCACAACAAGCTGGAAAAATTCGATTTATTGGGTTCAGTGGGTATCCCCAGAAAATTTTTCGATTTATTTGTGACCAGACAGATGTCGATTGCGTACTGAATTACAACCAATACACGCTTCAAAACACACGTTTTACCGATGAGACGGTGCCATACCTGCAGGAAAAGGGAATTGGTGTCATGCACGCTGGGCCGTTTAGCGCACGTCTGCTGACCGACGCGCCTCTCCCACCCTGGCTTAAAGAACCTGAAAACGTTCGCAAGGCTGCACGTGAGGCTGTTGCATGTTGCCGTGAGCACGGATCGTCACTAGCAAAACTTGCCCTTCAGTTCTCCGTTGCCAATCCAGTGATTGCAACAACTGTTGCTGGAAGTGCCAACCCAAATAATATCCGCCAGTGGGCTGAATGGCTTGAAGAGCCACTCGATGAGGATTTGCTAAAGAACGTACTGAAGATATTTAGCGCTGTGAAAAATATTGGGCACTGTGAAGGTCTTCCAGAAAATAATTAGCCTATAGCCTCAGGGCTTCATATCGGCATTCCACCGACTCTGTCAACTCATGAATATTGACGCTCACCAACACTTCTGGAAGTACACTGCCAAGGACTATCCTTGGATATCTTCCGGGATGGAGCGTCTAGCACAAGACTACATGCCACTTGATCTTGTTAAAACGACTCAGCCACACAGCATTACTGGATCAGTGGCAGTGCAAGCCCGACAATCAATTCAGGAAACAGAATGGCTCCTTGAACTGGCTGATAATCACCCCTCCATCCGTGGCGTTGTTGGCTGGGTGGATCTCAGAAATCCTTCGGTCGATGAAGACCTCGAGAAATTTTCTGAGCATGACAAGCTTGTTGGCGTCCGGCATGTCGTACAAGATGAGCCGGACCCTCGATTTTTATTAAGTGATGACTTTCTGCGCGGCATTAGGCAGTTGGCGAAATATAACCTGACCTATGACATTCTCATCTTTCCCCATCAGCTACCAGCTGCGTGTGAACTGGTAAAATTGTTGCCGAACCAGCCTTTTGTATTGGACCACATGGCCAAACCTGATATTGAACACCATAATATTTCTGACTGGAAGCGTGACTTCGACGCACTCGCGCAGCATGAAAATGTCGTTTGCAAGCTTTCTGGACTCGTCACCGAAGCCAATTGGAACGTATGGCATCAACGCGACTTCACACCATATCTTGATGCGGCATTGGATGCATTTGGTCCATCGCGACTGCTCTATGGTAGCGATTGGCCGGTCTGCCTGCTCTCTGCTGAATATGCAGAAGTACTTTGCATTGCGAACAGCCTTATCGACCGAGTGTCTCTCCACGAGGCTCAGGCCATACGTGGTACCAACGCCGCACAGTTTTACGGTCTTCAAACAGAACGGCCATAACCTCACCCTTTGAAATGAAATGAATCTCATGCAAGCACTTCAACTTGTAGAACCTGGCAAATGGGCAATGATAGAAGTACCTGAGCAATCCAATCTCCAGCCCGGCGAAGCGCTTGTTCGCGTCGAAGCAGTCGGTATCTGCGGGACTGACTATGGTGGGTACCTTGGGAAAATGCCATTCTTTAGTTACCCAAGGATTCCGGGCCATGAACTTGGCGTAGAGGTACTCGCTGTTGGTGAGGGTGCGACCAACATCGCCGTCGGTGATCGTTGTTGCGTGGAACCATACATCAATTGCCAGCAGTGTCATTCATGCCGTCTGGGCAAGACCAATTGTTGTGAGCATCACCAAACCCTTGGTGTCCACTGCGACGGCGGCCTTCGGCCTCAATTTATTGTTCCAGCGAGAAAACTCCACCCGTCCCCCAATCTTTCCGCCGAGCAGAATGCGCTTGTTGAAACTCTTGCGATTGGTTGCCATGCAGTCGACCGAGCCAACATTACCTCAAAAGACACCGTGCTCGTCATAGGCGCCGGACCAATTGGCTTGTCTGCAATGGAATTTGTCCGTCTCGCCGGAGCGAGGCTTCTTGTAATGGACATGGTTCAGAGTCGGCTTGACTTTGTCACTCAAACGTACGGCTTGACCGAAACCATCTGTGCAGATGGCACTGAAGCAGACCTCAACAACGTCGCTGTACTTACCGAGAATGAATTTTGTGATGTCGTCATCGATGCCACCGGAAGTGACCGCAGCATGAACCGCTCGCTTGAATTTGCGGCATTCGGTGGCCGAGTCGTCTACGTTGGGATAACACAGGGAATTCTTTCGTTTCCCCACGCGCCCCTTCTCCATCGACGTGAGCTATCAATTCTTGCAAGCCGAAACGCATTGTCACGAGACTTTAATCGTATTATCAAGGAGATTGAGGCTGAACGAATTAATACCGCACCGTGGATAACCCATCGAATGAGTTGGACCGAACTTCCCGAGCAATTTCCGCACCTTGTTGATCCATCTAGCGGGGTACTCAAAGCCGTCGCCACAGTCGAACTGACCTAGCCTGGTGGTAAAGGTCGCTATCTCAGCGAACATACGGGCCCACCTGTGCTTTAGTCGTTTAGCATATTAGCTGCTGCCTCTTTTGGTGTGATTCCATCCTCATCAACGCGGCGATTTGCAATCCGCATTGCTGAAACCGATATTCGGTTCAGCAATGGCTCAAGGGCGTGCACGAGTTCCTTGTTCTTCGCTGCTTGTGGTGACAGAAGCAGGACCGCGTCGTAAGGTGGAAATGCTCCTTTCGGATCGCCTAGAACACCAAGATCAAAGGCGTCGATTCTCCCGTCAGTGGAAAACCCTGCGGCAACATCAACCTGCCCATCTGCCACCGCCTGATACATAAACGTGGAATCCATTCCAATTTCAGTAATATCCGCCAATGCATAAATATTGCGTACTCGCTGCCATTCCGGTCGCCCAAAAAACTCTGGGTCTCCACCAATCTTGAGATCTTTTGCAACTGAAGTCAGATCACCAATCTGCCGGAGGTTATATCGTTGTAGCGTCTGGCTTTTAGTGAGAAGTGCATATGTATTCTCAAACCCCAATGCACCAGCAAGAACAATGCCGTACTCGTCATATAACCTACCGGCAACGGCGGCTCGCATCGCGACACGACCTATTGGGTCTGTCTCCTTCAAGACCGTACTCCAAATCGTCCCTGTGTATCCGACGTAAACATCGACTGTATTACTTGCGAGGGCGTCAAAAACGATTGTCGACCCCATATTACTCAGCACTTCAGACGTGCCGCCGGCCGCGTCGATCTTTGCCCGAATAATCTCAGCCAGGATAA
>DONH01000241.1 GCA_003509235.1 Planctomycetaceae bacterium | reverse complement strand
GTCGACGGTCACATGAGCACGAACGATACTGTGCTGCTCCTCGCGAACGGTGCCGCCGGAGAAGATCCCCTAACAGGAAAAAATCTTGAGGCGTTTGAGACTGCTCTCATGAAAACGTGTGATGCGCTCGCCCGAGAAATCGCTGACGATGGAGAAGGAGCGACTCATGTCATACGCATCGAGATCACTGGTGCCGAAAGCCGGGGGGATGCCCGCCGAGTTGCCCGAGCAATAGCCGATAGCCCCTTGGTCAAAACAGCGATTGCCGGCGCTGACCCAAATTGGGGCCGAATCGTCTCTGCAGCCGGATACGCCGGCGTTTCGTTTGATCCTAGGCGGCTTTCACTGCGAGTCAACGATTTTGAGCTCTTCAAAAATGCCTCTCCAGTCGGTTTTGACGCCGAAAAGGTGTCAAAATCAATCCGTGAGAACCGGGAAACCCTGATTGAAGTCGATTTAGGTGATGGTCCGAGCACAATCCGGTTCTATACGAGTGATCTGACCGCAGAATATGTCCGGCTCAATGCTGACTATCACACGTAGTGAGACACTCCCCTTCCCTAGCTGCCCCAGGGTGTATATTTTGCTTATTCAGCAAGGCTATCTTCAGACGCCTTGAGCCGCTTCCTTTTTCCGTCGGAACCTTGTCAATGTTGCAACTTAACGACCAACACCCAGCTGTCCACTCCATTTGGAGAACCAAAAGTAGAGTGATTCCTACATTTTTGTCGCTCTCAACAGAACTGGTTACCCCGATGATTGGGGATTTCCGGCTCATTCAAGTCACGAATAACGAAGAATCGACAGATGAAGACCTCGACGTTGGTGATGACAGCGATCTGGAGAGTGACGACCCACTTGCCGATGAAGATTCAAACTTCGATGATTTCGATGACGAATTTGATGATGACTTCCAGGAGGAAGAAAGTGATCCTGACTGGGAGCATCCGGATGACCTTCGTCCAGAGGCACCTCCACCGAGCAAGTCAGGTGGCAAAAAATAACAAGGCGGCCGTATCCTTCGGAGTCAGCCATGAACAACGCAAATGCCCCTCAACACGAGAACGCATCTCTCAGCGGTTATCCGTGGTTTGGTGTCTTGTCGCAGCTTGACTTTGACATTGAATTTTTTGAGCAGCTTTTTGCCCGTGACGGGACATCGACGGAAGTTTGCCGAGTGCTTGCTGAGTTAGTCGCGAAAAAAGGTCTACTCGACAGGGCAGTCGAACTTGACCGTCATTTAGTCAACCTTCTGCCCGAAGATGCACTGGCTCGTTACAATCTGGGCTGTTCACTTGCCCGGGCGGGTTGCTTAAAGGAAGCGATCAACTCGCTCTCCAAGGCAATCCTCCTCGGGTATGATGACCTTCATCACCTCGAGGCTGACCCAGACCTCGACTCGCTGAGGGACCATCCTGACTTCCAGAATCTTTTCAACGAAGACTGACCGAGTGGTCACGTGGAAGCCAGCAGTGTTCCTGATTTACAAACGACGAGAAGGCAGCCAATAATGCTCGAACAGTACGACCAGATTACAGCAGCATGTGAAGCCATTCAGAAGCGATGGCCCCATCAACCAAAAGTGGGAATCATTTTAGGAAGTGGACTCGGTAACGCCGCACAAGGTGTCACCGACCGTGTCGAAATTCCATATGAGGACATCCCGCACTTCGCTCGCTCAACAGCACACGGACATGCCGGACAGCTCGTATGCGGTCTGCTTGATGGTGTCCCAGTCATAATTCTTGAAGGTCGGATGCATCTGTACGAAGGCTACCCAGCATCACAGATCACTCTGCCCGTGCGGGTACTTCATCGCCTTGGTGCTGAGCTCTTACTTGTCACAAATGCATGCGGTGGACTCAACCCAAACTACAGCGCTGGTGACATTATGATTATCGACGACCACATTAATCTCATGCAGGACAACCCGCTTGTCGGTATCAATGATGATCGTCTCGGGCCAAGATTTCCTGACATGTCAGAACCGTACAGCTTTCCACTTCTTGAACGCGCACTTGAGGTAGCTCGCCAGGAAAACTTTGTTGCCCACCGAGGCGTGTACGTGGCAGTAACTGGTCCCAACCTCGAAACACGAGCCGAGTATCGTTACCTGCGGGCAATCGGCGCTGATGTTGTTGGCATGTCAACTGTTCCAGAGGTCATCGTTGCTGTTCATGCCGGCCTGCGGGTACTCGGTCTCTCGGTTGTCACAGATATGTGCCTCCCAGATGCACTGGAAGTTGCAACAGTCGAAAAAATTCTTGAAGTGGCCCAAACAGCTGAACCAAAACTCAGAGCTCTTATTGAGGGAGCCGTTCGAGATGCGGCAGCAGGGGTGGTTTAGTGCGTCTATGGACAGCATGCCAGGATACTCTCGCAGGCTCCCTGTTGAGTGAACCCAGTCCGTAAGCGTTTATATTACTTTTTTGCGATGGCAGCCTCGTGGGCTTCTGCCGCCAAGCCACTCCTACCGGGCTTGACTAGGTAGCACTGTGGCCAGAAGGTTCTGCTGGGTAGGATAAAGCGTCACATTACCAACCTCCCTTTTGCCCACAGCCTCGCCACATATATTTCATGTTCCAGCCCGTCCGAGGCAGACCCGATCTGCCAGCCACAGAAGCCGAAATCGCAGCCCTCTGGAAGTCTACGGGAATTTACAGAAAGTCACTCGACAACCGTCGAGGCGCGAAACGATTCGTTTTTTTTGAAGGACCACCAACAGCCAATGGCATGCCTCATCCAGGGCACTGCCTCACACGTGCTATCAAAGACCTCTATCCTCGCTACCGGACAATGCGAGGTGAGTTCTGTGAACGCAAGGCCGGCTGGGACACCCACGGTCTGCCCGTAGAAGTCGAAGTGTGTAAGAGCCTGGGCATCCACTCGAAAGCCGAAATCGAAGAATACGGCATTGAGCCATTCATCCACCGATGTCAGGAATCTGTTTGGCGGTACATGAAGGAATGGGAAACTCTCACCGAGCGGATTGGATTCTGGATCGATCTTTCAGAAGCCTATGTGACCTACCATCAAAGCTATGTCGAAAGTGTTTGGTGGGCGCTTTCGGAACTTTTCAACCGTGGCCTTCTTTACCAAGGCCACAAGATTGTGTGGTGGTGGCCGCAGGGTGGCACCGCACTTTCCAGCGGCGAGGTTGGACAAGGATATCGACAGGTAGCTGACCCAAGTGTGTATGTCGCCTTCCCGCTTCTCGATGCAAATGGTGCCCCAACAAAGCGAAGCCTGATTGCATGGACGACAACACCATGGACGCTCCCATCGAATCAATTCGCAGCTGTAAAGTCAGATCTCACCTATATTGTTGTTCAGTTTCAAGACGACCCGGAACACGAATACGTTCTCGCTGAGCCTCTTGCCGCATCACTTGCCGAAAAGAAGAAGACTGAAATTGAGATTCTTGATTCCTGTTCTGGATCAGATCTCGTCGGCCTGTGCTACCAACCGCCATTTAATTGTTTTCATTCCAAGGGTGAGCCACAGGTTGCACCACTAAAAACCGGAATAAATGAGCATGTTGCTTGGCGAGTTATTGAGGCTGACTTTGTCACCACAGATTCAGGCACCGGCATTGTGCACATCGCTCCAGCCTTTGGTGAGGTCGATTACAGTGTATTAATGGCGGAACGAGACCGATTCGAAAACGAACTGCCACCACTTATAAATTGCGTCGCACCCGACGGCACGTTTACAGATGAATTCCCCATGATGACCGGTCGCTTTGTCAAGGAGTGTGACCGTGATCTGACTCGTGACATTCGCAGTCGCGGCCTGCTTGTTCACCAAGAGCAGTATCTGCATGACTATCCATTCTGCTGGCGGGCTGATAACGATCCCCTTATTCAATATCCGAGAGCGAGCTGGTTTATTCGCACCAGCGAATTCCGAAATGAAATGCTCGCCAATAGCAGCCAGATCAACTGGATGCCCGAACACATCAAGGAAGGGCGTTTTGGCAACTTCCTCAAGAACAACGTTGACTGGGCGTTGTCCAGAGAACGCTACTGGGGAACACCACTTCCTATCTGGGTTTGCGAAGAAACTGGGAAAGCTGAAGCCATCTCTTCATACGACGCACTGCTTGCCAAACCTGGCGCAACGGGCACTGAAGTTTTTGAACAAGCCAAAGTCGATAACCCTGACTTATCGGAAGACCTTCGCGTGCATAAACCCTATATTGATGCCATCACATACGACTCACCATTTGCAGCACATGCCCGTATGCGCCGTGTACCAGAGGTGATTGATTGTTGGTTCGACTCTGGAGCAATGCCTTTTGCCCAGTGGGGTTGGCCACATACAGGCGCTGAAGATTTTCAGTCGCAATGGCCCGCTGATTTTATCTCTGAAGCCATCGATCAGACGCGAGGATGGTTTTATAGCCAGCTTGCCATCAGCACTCTCCTTTTTGGACCTGAATCAACGACTGATGCTGCATCGACAAACGCCACATCAGCGATGCCACCCAATGACTACCCACACCCTTTCCGAAATTGTATCGTTCTCGGGCATATGCTTGGCGAGGACGGTGGCAAAATGTCCAAAAGCAAGCGGAACTACAAAGAGCCGTCCGAGATCCTGGATCGATATGGAGCAGATGCACTCCGCTGGTACTTTTTCGCTGGGCAACCTCCATGGAATAGCATCCGCTACAGCGAACAAGCTATTCGTGAAAGTGTCCCGGAGTTTCTTCTGCGGCTCTGGAACGTTTACAGCTTCTTTGTCATTTACGCCAACATCGACGAATTCAATCCAGCGACTGATGTGGTTTCTCCCGGCCAGCTCGACCACGCGCATTTAAC
>DONH01000373.1:3012-3534 GCA_003509235.1 Planctomycetaceae bacterium | reverse complement strand
GTTCTCACGATACTGACGACAACCGGAATAACAACTGAACCCACTCGTAACAAAAGCTAGCGCGCGACGAACTCCCGCATCCTTCATTTCTTGAATGGTATCTGTGAGCAATGGATACCAATTTCGATTTCCCCAATAGACAGGCAAATCCAAGCCGGATGTCTTTAGTTCCTGTCGAATCGCATCGATCAACGCGATGTTTTGTTCATTGATCGGGCTTTTTCCGCCAAAATGATAATAATGTTCGGCAACCTCGAGCATACGTTCTTTTGGCACCCTTCGGCCCCGAAGAACGTTTTCAAGAAAAGGTAAAACATCATCCGCTTTATCCGGCCCACCAAAACTCACAAAAAGAACCGCATCATATCGGCTTTGCAGTGCGTGATCCATTTAAACTTACATTGCTGGTGATGACGTTAAACCTTGAAAGTATAGCCGGTCACTAAAATTTTGGCATCGCTGCCTACAAATGACCCCACGGGGATTCGAACCCCGGTTGCCGCCGTGAAAGGGCGATGTCCT
>DONH01000373.1:0-2694 GCA_003509235.1 Planctomycetaceae bacterium | reverse complement strand
TAGGCCTCTAGACGATGGGGCCGTTACTCCACAGTGTATCCGTGAATAGTTTCGGTACTCGGAAGATAGCTGGAAGGGCCCTGAAAGTCGAGTCCTCTTAATGAAATATGCTCAGTCCGGAACAAGTCCAGAAGAGTCAGCAGGCTTGCATGATTCGGGAATTGCAGGAACGTTATTCACGGAAGAAATTGAATTTATTGATTCATTGCCGTTGATTGCTTCATAAACCTCACTCCGGTGGACAGGCACTTCTTTGGGCGCCTCGACCCCAAGCCGTACCTTGTCCCCGCGAATCTCAACAATGACGATTCGAATATCGTTGTTGATGACAACGCTTTCGTCTTTCTTGCGAGATAATACGAGCATAAGAATTCCATGGGTGAACCAATGGCCACCCACGCCGAAGGTTTTGAAACAGTGAATCCATCTAGAAATTTAAATGTTTTGTGCTCTCGGTCAAGAAAAATCGGCTCATTTCCAGGAATCTGTCATCGAATGACCTGCCTGAAGGCCCCACGACCACCGGAGGCCCACTCATTATGGGGGTTCGCCAAGTGAAATTGACTCAAAATATGCCTGGAAAATACTAGTGGCTTGAATCACATGGCGTGGAACATAGGTGAAAAAAACGGTACAGAAATGGACAGTTGGTATGAATGAGGCAAGCAGCCTTTGGAAATGCTGACGCCTTTGTTTGAAAGACAGAATGGCAAAACGGTTTCATTAGGACGTCAGTATCGCTTTCAGGAACATCCGTTATGAGCCACGTTCGTTCCTGCGGCTTGTTGTCTTTTTTCACTTCCCTATACTTTTAATGCCGTTGGGCTTTGTTCTGTAAAAACAACGTCCCCAACGACTTTTTTGAATGCTTGTCCTCGCTTGCCTTTGCAGAAAAAGAACATGTTTTTTTGCATCGCTGGTTTTTACGATTTAGTACCTTCTGTTTTTCGCAATTGGATGTCTCCTCATGATCGGTTGGTTCCGCAACCTTTTTTCGGCGATTGGAACAGTGTTACACGGTATGGGGGTTACGTTCCGTACATTTGTCAGTACTTTTGACCCCGACAGAAGAGCATTTACTGAACACTTTGAATATCCGGAACTCCCAGCCCCAGTTGCTGCTCGGTACCGGGGATTTCACCGTTATGATTTAACGACGTGTATTGCGTGCGATCAGTGCGCAAAAGCTTGTCCTGTTGATTGTATTTACATTGGCAAAGAAAAGGCGTCAGGCGGAAGCAAAGGATTTCAAGTAACTGGGTTCACAATCGATTATTCGAAATGCATGTTTTGTGCTCTGTGCGTCGAGCCCTGTCCAGTGGATTGTATTTTTATGGGATCCACGATGGATCTCAGTTGTTACAGTCGGGATGGCTCGATTGTTGATTTTGCTAGGCTTCCTGTTGATGTTGGGTGGGGGCGTTCAACGATAAATCCTACAGCTGTTGCAGCTTCGAAAGTCATCGTTGAACCAGTTCATGGGGGCCCACATTCATAAAAGATTGACATCGGATTTATCGGACTTGTAGTGTGCAGCTCGCTGGGGAGCAACATATTAGGACCCCAAAAATTTTTAGATTTACTCGCAATGATTTGCGTATTGACAAAGCCCCCGAGTAACAGAAATGTTCGATCCTATATTAATTGCCGGTTTTATTGCACTGTTTGTCGCAATTGGCGGTGTTTTTCTTGCCGTGAATCTTTTGGTGGGCCGACTTGTTAGGCCACGAATGCCGAATAGCGAAAAACTTGAGGTGTACGAGTGCGGTGAGCCAACAATTGGGTCAAGCTTTGTGCAATTTGACCTTCGCTTTTATGTTGTTGCGCTCCTGTTTATCATTTTTGACGTCGAGGTCGCACTCTTTTTCCCGTGGGCAACGGTGTTCGGTAAGGCGACCCAGCTAGCAGATCCAGCTGGAGTGAGCGTTTCAGCGGATGGCCAGTCACTCACGCCGGCAGTTGCTGGCGTGTATAAGGAATTAGGTCTTACGAAACCTGTCGTTCCATCTTTTGAGCCTTCGCCACGGCAGTCAGCTGAAATCGATTCAAAGCGTGGTGAGAAGTCTGCAAGACAGGCCGAGTCTGAGTGGGCCGTTCAGAAAAGTGGGCAAATGCTTGCGAGAACAGCGTTTGTTGATATGTCAGCCTTCTATGTGATTTTACTTGTTGGGTTTGCATATGTTTGGTACCGAGGGGACCTTGACTGGGTTCGAGCTGTTGCTGACCAAAGAGCCAAAGCCTCCGAAGGCGAGGTATGAAAGGAAATTCAATGAGAGGTACGGACTTTGTTTCCGAGCTTGAGGCTGCTGTTGATGGCGCTGTTATTGGTCGTGAATTTGAAACACTTGACCCATGGCTTGAAATTGCTCCAGATAAATTGTTGGAAACGTGCCATTGGCTGAAAGACATATGTGAAGTTCGATTTGACGGATTGCAGTGCATCACAGCAATTGATTGGCTCGAAACAGATCCAAAGAAAGCTTCCAAGGTAGAGTGGGAGCCGCATACTGAACTTGTCTACCACCTTTGGAGCACGAAGGCGCGGGCGAGTCTGGTTCTCAAGGTAAAACTCCCTCGTTGGAAAAATGACGAGTCAGGCCAGTTACCTGAAGTCTCGAGTGTAGAGGGTGTTTGGCGAGGTGCAGATTGGCACGAACGGGAAGTATTTGATCTCTCGGGCATTCGTTTCCTTGG
>DONH01000308.1 GCA_003509235.1 Planctomycetaceae bacterium | reverse complement strand
TCTTCAATCACATTCCATGTGAATACTGTCGGGCCATCAAACCGAGTCAATCGCAACTGACCATTGCTGGGGTAGAAACCATAATGCTTATTTTCTCCATCTGCTTCAAATACAAGGCCAGCTGCACCCGACTCATTGTCCAATTTAACTTGTACACCAACCTCATACGGCACGCCTGGCAATGCGCCTTCTGCTAAACAGAGGCTGCGTCCACCAAACCCTTTTCCTTTTCCCGTAACCGTTATCCGACCAGCTCGTTGGCGCCAGAGACCACCACCAAGAGTCAACCATTCAGTTGAATCAAGTTGACCAATAGTGAGCCACCGATCGAGCAATACCGGGTTTGGGTTTTCCAGCAATTCATTGACACGGTCAGCCACAACAGCAAACCCGAGATTGCGAGTCACCTGTGATTTTAATGTCAGAATACCGTGAACGTCTCCATTTCGATCAAGCAATGGTCCTCCACTGTTCCCTGACTCGATCGGAATTGCTAATTGGATCATCTCTATGCCATCAATAATACGTTTTCCCGACACACGACCAACAACAACACTCCGCTCGAGCCCATGAGGATTTCCGATTGCAACAACCTCTTGTCCATCGCGAAGCGAACTGGAAGCAGCTAGACCCAACGGTTGCAAGCCTTCTGCGTCTATTTTTATGACCGCAACGTCTGCGTTTCTGTCAGTCGCATGTATTTCATTCACATCAAAGATGCGGCCATCCGTAAGCTCAACCGAAATTGGTCTGGCTTCTCCAATCACATGCAAATTCGTCGCAATAAGCCCATCTGATGAAATCACAAAACCCGTCCCCAGGCCGGCATCGTTTCCTCCCCTACCGACGTGGCGAATGGTAACAATAGACGGACGAATAGTCGCAACCAGTTCTTCTACTGAAGGAATATCCTTTTTGAGCTGATCCGCAGCATGTGCAGTACCCACCACTCCGACAAAAGAGAACATCACAAAAAAAATAGTGATCTCTCGAATCATGTTGCGGCTCAAAGAAAGAACCGTCGCTGCTATTGCAATCATGCTTTCTGCAGGTACCTCGCATGCTAAGAGCCGACTCGACATACCAATAACATGGCATTGCTTGCTCATACATACACCCGCTTCTGGAAAAGAATTATTTGAATTGGCTTCGAGTGCCAGTCCACCTTCATCATCACACCAAATTTCTTTAGTAAAAGCCTGAACCGATATTTCTGCCGCGTTATCTAATTTTTAAATAAATCTCTCTATTGAGTGAAATCAGCATTTCGTGGCAGCTAATACTTGTATTTTCCGGCACGAATGCTTGGGTTTTCAGGTATTTACATGATGCCTTGCAGGGAAGGCTGTGTAATATTAAGTATCTCGTCAACATGGATAAAATTATACCTATACAACCATGCACAACATTCATCACCCCTTCTTATTATTCAACATGTTTGCAACAAACAGACAATTTCCCGCTTACTTGTTTTCAAACTTCATCATATGGACCATTGGATTCTTTCTCTTTGCAACCGCGACGCTTCATGTAACCAAAGCCGCTCCTGCAGAAGCATTTAATTTCCAGAAAGGTGACATCGTTGCCATTTACGGAAATGGACTTGCTGACCGAATGCAGCACGCCCCATGGGTAGAGACACTTCTACAAAATCACCTACAAGGTATGGATATTCGCTTTCGCAACATGAGTTTTTCAGGTGATACGGTTGACAGAAAACCACGAAGCAAGGGTTTCACTGATGATGAAGCGTATCTTCAACATGTTGGCCCGTCAGTCATTTTTATCATGTATGGGTACAACGAGTCATTTGCGGGCGAGCAGGGAGAATCTCAATACACGCAGCAACTTATTGATCTCGTTAAAAAATATCGGCGTCTGCGTAAAGAAAAAGGCTGTGATGTTCGTTTTGTCCTCTTTAGCCCTATTGCTTATGAACAAACAGGCAGTCCAAATCTTCCCGATGGCACCCAACTCAACACGAACCTTGCCATCTATACCGAAGCGACTCGGCAAGCTGCTATGGAAGCACAAGCTGCTTTTGTGGACCTCTATAGCCCAACTTCTCAGCGATTTGCAGAAAGCGAGGAGCAACTGACGCACAATGGCATTCATTTGAATGATACTGGCTACTGGGAACTTGCTGACATCATAAGTAGATCACTCCTGAACAAACCGACACCAACTCAATCAACTTTAGAAACCATTTATAACGCTGTAACTAAAAAAAACTGGACATGGCATAACCGTTATCACGCGACCGACGGCAATGACGTTTGGGGATCTCGTTCAACGCTTACATTTGTTGATGGGCAAAGCAATGCTGATGTCTTGCGAAATGAACTTGTCATGCTTGATGTAATGACAGCCAACCGCGATGGCGTTATTTGGGCTGCTGCAAATGGACAAACAATTACGGTCGATGATAGCAACGTTCCACCACCAGTAAAGGTCATTTCTAATGTGGGTGGCGGCAGTAAAAGCTCGAATGCTGACAAAGAAGGTAGTGTTACTTACCTCAGTCCAGAAGAAAGCGTTGCCCAAATTTCTGTACCCGAGGGATTTGAATTAAATGTCTTTGCGTCTGAAGAAATGTTTGAAGACTTTGCAAATCCAGTGCAACTACAAGTCGACGGAAAGGGGCGTCTCTGGGCAGCATGCTGGAATACATATCCTAAGTGGGAACCGCTTAAAGAAATGAATGATGCCCTTGTCATTCTTGAGGATACAGATCGTGATGGTGTGGCAGACAAGCGAAAAATATTTGCTCATGTCCACAATCCACTGGGTTTTGAATTCTGGGGAGGAGGCGTCGTTGTAACATCAGGGCCAGACTTGGTTTTTCTGAAAGATAACGATGG
>DONH01000005.1 GCA_003509235.1 Planctomycetaceae bacterium | reverse complement strand
GGCAGGACCGTGGGCTGATCGAGCCATTGCGAGACGCACCGCACGTATGGAACAAACGGAGCTGCGTGATCGTCACAGGCAGGTAGCAGCGACTTATGACGCAAGAGCTCGCTCTGGGGAAATACCCGTGATCATCCCCGAGAATACATTGCGACCCGGGGTCGTCAGGCGGCTCGCGCGTCGCGGCATATCCATTAAAGAGCTGGAAACACTAAGACCTGTTGGCCAGCCGCAGCAGATCGCAAATGGTCGAATGAATACTCAATCGATCAACCAATATGAACGTCAGTCCAGAACACGTTCAGTTGCTGGTGGACAACCTGATCGATACTCTAAGCGAACGGATTTGTCTCCGGTAATTTCTGTAGAGACAATGACCGCTGAAACAGCCAGGCCACTCCAGTCAGGTGACCGGGGTGGTACAAAATCCAGAAGTGTCCTTGTCGGTGCCGAAGAACCTGTTTCCTCAGACCTTGATGAAGGACCACGGTTTCCGGGGATGGAAGAAGATCAGATAAAGACAAATGACGCACCGATGGTGATACACGAACCAATTGAGTTATTGCCAACGCCCAAACCCAACAAATGAACCGTGAGTCAACCATTTTTATAGGCGGTTTATTGAGGGTCTTTTAGCTCTTTTTGCTAAGTTAAAAATTGATTTGGAAACTTACAGACTTGTTTGGGAATCAAAATCTTCTTGTAAGTAGACTGCACCGCACTTAAAAGCTTTGTAATTCATCAGAAGGGGTTTATTCATGGTCAATACAACACGACGTCAATTCATTCAGACCACTGTCGCTGGCGGAATCACGCTCGCCACTGCAACCCAACCCGTGTGGTCGGCAAACGCCAACAACATGATAAACCTGGGTTTTATCGGATGTGGTGGTCGCGGAAACATTTTGATGTCTGCTTTCTCAAAGTTATCTGGTGTGACAATTGGTGGCTTATGTGACCCAGATATTGATCGACTTGGGCAAGCAAAGAAGCGGTTCCCAAAAGCGGAGACATGGTCTGACCTACGTGATTTGATTGAGAACAAATCCATAGATGCGGTTGTGATTGCGACGTGCAATCATTGGCATTGTCTTGCAGCAATTTGGGCCATGGAAGCAGGCAAGGACGTTTATGTCGAGAAACCTCTCTCGCACAGTCAATGGGAAGGTGAACAGACCGTTGCGGCTGCAGAAAAATACGAACGAATTTGTCAACTAGGCACACAACAGCGTTCAGACCCAATGCAGGCTCAGATCAAAGAATTCCTGCATCAGGAGAAAGGTCTTGGTGATATCGTTTCGGTGCAGGTTAATCGCGTTGGCGTGCGATCTTCGATTGGCAAGCGTTCTACACCACTGCCAATACCACACAATATGAACTACGATCTTTGGCTTGGGCCAGCGGAGGATGAACCAATTTTTCGAGATAAACTTCAGTATGATTGGCATTGGAATTGGAACACAGGCTCCGGCGAGATGGGAAATTGGGGCATACATATACTTGATGATGTTCGAAATGTTGTTTTTCGAGATACCGTGAAAGTACCAAGCCGAATCCAGAGCATCGGTGGTCGCGTGGTTTGGGACGATGCTGGTAACACTCCGAATGTTCAAATGGTTGCGATGGAAACAGGTTCCGTGCCAGTTCAAATACAACTTGCTAATATTGCTGCAGAACCCGGTGGCAAGAAAAGTCCCAAGCACATGGGGCCCGGGAGTGGTTACATAGTCCAGTGTTCGGGAGGACACTATGAGGGTCGCCGCGGTAATGGTGTTGCGTTTGACAAGGACGGCAAAGAGATCCGTTCATTTAAGGGAGATAGTGGCAATGGATCGCATCAACAGAACTTTATCGATGCAGTCAGAAAGCGTAACCAAAAAATTCTGAATGCGGATATCGTGGTAGGAAACGATTCGACGGCCTGGTGCAACCTAGCGAACAGTGCGTTTCGTGCCAGTAGGGAATACGACCCGAATCTTTTGACACACGGTCTCCCATCGATGACCGAACAAGCTGAGCGTTTAAGCAAGATTCTCTCCCCACATGGTCTTGGTCTGCAGTCAACAGGAATCCAAGCCAGTACCGTTCTTGAGGTGAACCCCGAGACTGGAAAGTTCGTCGGTGTCGATGCTGAACAGGCTAATAGATACTACAAAAGGTCATACAGGCCGGCATATGCTGTGCCAAAACTCATCTGAACATTCGTCATCCACACTAGGCTTCATTGCTACCGCGCTAGACCGGTTTTGTTTTCCCTGGCACGGCAAAGCCTTTCGTCGGCAGCGCACCATCCCAGGTGAGTTTTTTGGGGAAAAGGTCGAGCGTGCTTTGTGTTGTCATGAAGTCCCAGGTCACCTTTTTACCGGTATACGCGGCAACTCGTCCGAGTACACCAACCATTGAACTATTCGCTGTTTGCGCAAGCTCGACAATGGGTGTTTCATTTCGTATGGATTCAATAAGAGCGCGATGTTCTTCGCGGTAGGCATCTTTAATTCTGCCTTCTTTTTCCCAGATCTGCTTGCCTTGGCGGTCGAAAATACGCGAGCCTGAGTTCGATGCTCCGATTTGACACGTGCCTTCGGTACCGTAGATGACATTATCATTGAGACCCTGTGAGCCAGGAATTTGACGGCACATGAAAGAAACTGTGCGGCTGTTTGGGTATTCGTAGGCCACCGACATGCTGTCCCACATTTCGCTGTCTGATGGCCGAGTAAAACGGCCACCGGACGCATACGCAGAGAGAGGGTTCTCGCCCATAACCCAATTGAATGTATCGATGTTATGAACCGCTTGCTCACAGATTTGATCTCCACTGAGCCAGATAAAATGCATCCAGTTTGTAAGCTGATATTCGGTGTCACTCATTCCCTCTTTTCGTGGCCGGTACCAGATGCCGCCGGTGCAATAACGGGCAGTAATATTGACGATTTCGCCAATTACCCCACTTCGAATCTGCTCAATGGCTGCAATGTAGTTCACTTGTCGACGATACTGGGTACCCGTGACAATTGCGGTTTTGTTTTGTTGAGCCAAATCGTGTGATGCAAGACATGCTCGGTACCCAACTGCATCAATGCAGACTGGCTTTTCGGCAAATACATGCTTTCCGGCTTCGACAGCCGCCTGTACCATAAGCGGGCGAAATCCTGGTGATGTCGTAAGAAGAACGACATCAATGTCTGGATCATTAAGTACTTGTTTATATCCGTCGAGCCCTGAATACAGCTTTGTGCTTTTGGCATCAACCTTATCAGGATGTGTTTTGGACATGTCCTTAAATGTTCGCTGGCAGTTCTCAAGTTGAAGATCAGCGGCGGCGACAAGAGTCACTCCGCTATTTATTGTCAGGGAGTCATTGACGGCCCCACGTCCACGTCCTCCACAACCGATCACTGCAAGGCGTAGCGGACGCAGTTCCGACTTGGCGGCGGTCGCAGAGTGGACCATTGTCGAGGCGGCAAGTGACGCCGCTGCTGTTGTTGAAATAAAGCCACGGCGATTGTGTTTCTGAAACTCAGTATTTTTCATGAGATATTCTTTCTGGTGAACCCTGTGACCTCCCTACCCGAGGAGCGCCTGTTTCATTTGCTTGAGGACAATTTGAAGACGAGAAAGATCACCGCCCCCTACCTCCGCTGCTACCCAACCCGAAAAGTCGATTTCCCGCAACGCGTCACGGACGGACTCCCAATTGATATCTCCATCAGTGATATCAACAAATCCTTTTCGCACGCCATTTAAGTCGGCTTTTTCATTTGAATACCCTTTTATATCCAGTTTGACAATCCTTGGTCCAAGGTCGCGAATCCAGGTGGCGACGTCGCTGTAACGTGCATGATTGCCAAGATCAAAATATGCACCCACCCATGGACTTCGAAAACTATCTATGTAGTCTGCAAATGGTTTGACCGACTGATTGCGGGATCCTTCCGGATCATAGAACATGCCATTCCACACATTCTCAAACAGTATTCGTTGTCCAAGCTTGGCGGCGAGAGGAAGCAATTTTTGAACTTCCTCTCGTGCGCGTGCACCAGCGTCTGGGCCATCGGTCGCGCGTCCCAAGACAATGAGGACA
>DONH01000298.1 GCA_003509235.1 Planctomycetaceae bacterium | reverse complement strand
TGGTGAGTACCCAATATCACCAGGTGATACTGCTTTGTTATCAAAGCGAACCGTGTAATTGACTTCTTCACCAATGAGTGGGTTCGAGATTGGTGATACGATCTCGGCGAACGGCACTGCATCAAGGGCGTAACGCGGCTCGAGTGACTCGACGTTTGGTGATGGACGACGTCGTGCACTCGGTGGAGTGCGAACAGATAAAGAATGACGGGTGGCTCGATGAAAGATATTTTTCAGGGCTGTGCGCATTGTGATCTGAGTACAAATGGAACGAATCGAAATTGATACGAGGAAACGTCCCGAGCCTGGCGCACCACAAGGGTTCTAGTTAACCTAGCCCGAAAAGATTACCAACCAATTGAGACTACCCTGCAATTCGAGTGAAAGCACGTAAATGGCTTTAAAAATGTGTTTTTTGATGAAATTGGAGGTCGGTGAGTTTCGAAAACGGGCAAGATGCAAAAAAGCGGGCATAGGGCGAATATCTGTCGACTGGTGCTTTCAGACTCAAAGGTCTGATTGTAAAGGTCGAATCAGAAGGATGAGTTAGGGGAACATTGTATTTTTTGCGTGCTATGAGGAGCTGATAGCAAATTCATGCGTGGTTCAAGAAGTATCATTCGCACTTTTGTTGCCCTGTTTTTTCTTGTTGTTGTGGTTTGTATGCGTGCGCCTGCACGGGGTAAGGAGGTTGGTAATACTCATGTCTCTGGTGTCACGCAGCTGACAGCAAACGTATGGAACGCTGAGAGTGAAGAATTGAGTGACAGCAATTTACTCCAGCCGGTTATTCAGAATTTTTGTGAGCCGTGTTGTCCTGATTGGTCTCATTACGGCATTGTTGATTTCATGTTTCTCCAGCGTGACAACGCAACGAGTGGTGCAGTCATTACGGAAGAGAATATTGGAGGGCAGCAGGTTCCAGTCTTTACCACTCGGTCGATGCAACCGGCGACTGCTCCGGGTGTCCGGCTGTTTTATGGAGAGCTTGGTCCAGACTGTATGGGCTGTGAAGTTGGCTACCTCGGTGTGTACGGCATGTTCGGTGCCGTTGATCGCTCCTCGTTAACAGACTCACTGGTCATACCAGGTGATCTTGGAGGCAACACACCCGGCTGGACAAGTGCCGATGAGGTACGGCCAACGTATGCCTCGAGTTTGAATACGGTAGAAGCCAATATCTTCACGTATCGGTGTTGCCCTGAGTGTAGTAGCGACTCGTTTCTTTGGTCGCACCTTGGTAATAAACCGGTCTGCCACTGTAGTAACTGGTTATTTGGTTTCCGCTGGGCTGGTCTCGAAGAGCAGGCGGATCTCAACGTGCTCTGCTGCCGTGTGACAAAAGACGTGTTCACATCGTATTCAGTGCGTACGAGTTCACAGATGCTGGGACCACAGGTTGGCTTTCGTGGAAGACGACAGTGGAAAAACTGGGCGGTCGAGGGCTGGGCCAAGGCGATGTTGGCAGGCACACTGCTGAGTTCCAATGCTGACCCAATTTCTTCATCGCTTGCACCAACAACGATCATCCGGCCAGCACGACGACTGACTGATGCAGGGGTCGGATTCCTTGGTGATTTAAATTACACGGTATCACGCCGGCTCAATGATACGTGGTGGTTACGGCTTGGCTACAACATGATCTGGCTTTCTGGTGTAGCACTTGCACCGGATCAATGGGATTTCACCAATACGGCAACAAGCGGGACAACACTTGTTGGCGGTGGTGGAGTCTTTCTCCACGGTGTGAATCTTGGTCTTGAATCCCGCTGGTAAAGGCCTTTGCAATGCAGGCCTACGGCCGCGGTTGTATCCGCGCTGGCTGTGATTCAAGGCCAACGGTATTCACCGCAATGATCTGATACCCAGACAGCGGTGCCCCTTTTGGAATCATGAATTCCATTTTCGCAAGTGGTTGTGTTGGTGTGTCGCTATACAACAGGTTTTGAAACAAAGGCCGACCAAATTTATTTTCTGGTTTCTCTGGAACAGTTGTGATTCGTTTTCCTGTACGTTTCACAATGAAGTGTGAAAGGCCGCTTTCCAAGTCAGCCTTACAATTCCAGACAATACGATCGCCTTCTCGATGTACGTCAGTTGGAGATGGTGGCGGTGTGGTATCAACAACAGCTGTGTCCTTGACATACTGCATCCACTTTTTCGCAATTGTTTCATTCGGTAGCCAGGCACGAGTTTCTGAGTTTGGTGCCTCATGAGCTGGCCACGCTTTGAAACCAGCAATCTCTGCAAGCCATGCGTCTGAACGTGGCATGGGCTTGAGAGGCTTTCCGGTTTCGTCAGGAAGACGTGCGTTCAGGCAGGCGTCGAGCCATGGAATTGCCATGTAGCGCTGATTGCCACACTCGTGACTCGTCAATGGATCAACCGCAACACCCAGCAATCCATCCCGTTTCCGAACGGCCTCAATAAAGGCGAGGTTCACCGGCCAGACGCCTTTGAATTTTCCTGTGGTCACCGTCACGCCTTCTTGTGTTCCGGGATTACACATGATTGGAATGGCAAGCGCCGTTTCAGGAAGATCATGCGGTTTGATTTGTGGACGTTTTGGATTTTCCTCTAAAAGTGGAACTCCAGAACGTAACCACGAAGCAATTGTTCGTTCAGGAAAGAGCAGCGTCATTCCACCGGCCCAGTGACCACCACCACTGTGACCCCAGAGTGTCCACGGCAAGTAACCAAGTTCCGGATGGCCAGAAAGATCACCAAGATCTTCAAGACCTCGCTGAAACGCTTTTGCTGATCCGTTGCGTGGATCACACCACATCTGACAGTCAGCTTTTTGTGGCTGTTCATATGCCGGTGCAAAAAGTGCACAGTTATGCTTCCGTGCCAATGCCTGCCAATGAAGGTCGTAGGCTCCAGAGAGACCAGACGAACAGGAGCCTTCACCACACCCATGTTGATGGACGACAATGCCTCGGAGCGTTTCAACCTCAGCGGGGATCCAAATGGTGTAATTAACCGGAAAGATTAACTCACCTGGCTTTGTCGACGCCTCATACCGAACACGGTAGTAGGGCGGTTCAGCCGGAGGATACACATCAAAAGGGGGTTGCTGTGCCCGGGCAGGTACCTGTGTCAAAACCACAGCACACCAAAGCCAATACACCTGATGTGCATCGAATTTATTCTTTCGCATCACGCTCTTTCTGGCCCTGTTTACTGCGGCTGTTCTATTGCAACGACTGGTATCTGCACTTCAGAAAACTTCATGAAGCTTGGAACCATCGGGCTGTTGTAACCAAGTGTGCGTGGCCCGCCGGCAACTTTCCATTCAGGATGATTGGCGAGCCATGCGTTGAGTTTTTCATACCCACGAAGAAATGTCTTCTTGCCGTAACTGCCACGAAGGCCAATGGAAACAACCGTTTCTGCCGGAATGTCTTCGACGACTACACTGGTATCTTCTGTATCAGCACCGGCTGTGCCGAGTTGATTTGAACCATAAAGAAATGCCATGGCGTTTGGATTTCCGTCAGGTGTTCCATCTGGTTTGGCAGCAGCCTTCGGTGTCCATGACATTTCAACAGGTGCCGTCATCTTGATGTCATTTCGTTTGATGTGATTGAAGAGTTTCCAGAACATACCGTCAGTGCCAGAGTCTGACTGTACACGTGCCAGACGATGTTGTGGATACGTTTTGACTATCACTTCATCAACTGGCCCGGCAGCTGGAAAACCTTCTGGAAGATTTGCCTCAGAGACAAACCATGGCTTGCTTTGCGACGACGGAGGATCTGTTTCGGCAGCATGCATGGAAATCCCAATTAGATTGAATGCAATACAAAGAACCCACAGACATCGCTTTGATTGACTCATGATGTTTCCTTCAGGCTTTTCGTGAGGGGCAACATAGGTGGCAGCCTAATTTTAGAGATGTAATAAAAATGATTGAGGAACATTAAAGCAGGCTTAAGGTGTTTCTAGGTGGCACTGGATGCAATGACATTTCTTTCCGTTATAAAGGATGATGTCAGAGGGTGCGTACAGTAATTTATTCGCAATCATTTTTATGGGGTATTTCCAAACATGATGAATCACATGCGCAACGAATCAACATCTTGTTTGAAGCGTATCTCGCTATGCAGGTCCGTCTTTTTTCTCGGACTTTTCCTTCTCTCGGCAGCATTTGCTGCACGAGCAGAATCGACACCACCGAATGTGGTTCTGATTCTTTCTGATGATCAGCACTGGCGTGATTACGGATTTATGGGTCACGAACATCTTCAGACCCCAGCACTCGACCGGCTCGCGTCTGAGAGTCTTGTTTTTTCTCGAGGCTATGTCCCTACCAGTCTCTGTTGCCCAAGTCTCGCATCACTGATCACAGGCCGTCATCCACATGAGCATCTGATTGTGGGAAATGATCCTCCTGAGACCCAAGGCATCTCTCGTCGCTCACCTGAAGGCCAAAAGCTTTTTGAAGCAGGACGAGAAGAGATGACCAAAAGGTTTTCCAAGTGGCCAACACTTCCAAAACTTCTTGGGGAACATGGCTATCGAAGCCTGCAGACAGGGAAATGGTGGCAGGGGCATTTTTCTAAAGGTGGTTTTGATGAGGGAATGACAAAGGGATCGCGCCACGGTGACCAAGGCCTGGCGATCGGACGAAAAACCATGCAGCCAGTCTTCGATTTCATTGATCGTTGTAGTGATGTTGAACAACCATTTTTCGTCTGGTATGCACCAATGCTGCCACATTCACCACATGATCCAGAGAAGTCTTTTGTCGAGCACTATGAATCAAAAGTCGACAGCATTCACATTGCGAAGTACTGGGGAAATGTCGAACGCTTTGATA
>DONH01000388.1 GCA_003509235.1 Planctomycetaceae bacterium | reverse complement strand
TGCCAAAGTCGGCTTCAAAGCGGTCGTTCCAAGCATAAGGAAGATCAACAACCGCAAGATTTCCATGGATGATCTCTCGTTCAAGATCAAACCGCATCATTACATGCAAGTTATACGTTACCTCATCCGCCTCAACACGAATAAAATTCGGCTCAACACTCCTCACCGCTTCTGCCAATTCATCTGATGTAACATCATCGAATGATTTCGGGAAAGCTTTTTGAGCAAGTGGATAGCACCATTCCCAGAATTCAGGTGAACGACCGACAAGATTTTCCCAGAGCCGTGATTGTGATTCGTGAATGCCAAGAGAAGTTGCCTCGCCGGGCGGCAAACCGAACCAATCAACTGGCAACCCCTGTTCATAGAGACCATGCCCAGCCTCATGGAGAACACTGTAAAGAGCTGTGGGTAGAAACGCTTCATCCCAACGGGTCGTGAGCCGACAATCGTTAGGACCAAGCGTTGAGCAGAAGGGGTGGGCTGTTGTATCAAGACGTCCCCTATCAAATTGAAAACCAATTTTTTCAATAATTTGGCGGACAAATGTTTGTTGTGAGAGAAGTGGAAATGTACCCCGAAGGACCGCGTCTTGCGGCCCGTTCGTTGACTCAAAGCAGCCGCGAACAAGAGGGGCCAAATCTTTCCGCAACCTCGAAAACGTCGCATCAACAGACCTCCATCGAGCACCTGGTTCGTACTCATCCATCAAGGAATCATAGGGGTCCAACTCTGGACTTTGGCACGTCGCCAGTTCTCGTTTCAGTGAAAACATTTTTTCCAGATGAGTGACCATGTTTTTCCATTCTGATGCTTCAACCGCGCACACCCATTCCTGTTGGGCTTCAATCGATGTCCGAGCAATCTCTTCAACAAGCCGTCCAGGAACACGAGACTGTTTCTGGAAATCTTCATGAAGCAGACGAATCGTTGCCTGAATAGCGTCGGGGCCATTGGTTGCAAGCGAGCTGTCCGCAAGTTTTTCTAGCCTCTCTCCTTGCTCTTTCTTTGTTCGCTGGGCATGAGTAAGGGCAGCTAATGCCGCTGCTTGGTCCGCTCGGAAACCACCTGCAGCAGCTGGTAGCATCGTCTGTTCGTCCCACTGCAAAAGACCATCGACAGTTGCCAAAAGAGAAACTGACTTTGCATGCTCACACGAAGCGAGAAAATCCTCATAACCCGATTGCTCTTTGACTACATCTGAATAATTCACTCTTTCTCCACCTCACAAAGGTCAAAATGTTTTATTTACCGTGTTCATTTTTGACAATGACATGACGGCACTACTTAAATCTGAGTATCATGATGATTATCTACAGTACACGATTTTGAAATCCCCAAACACAAGGACAGTCATCCACGATGCTTGATGCACTCATTATTGCAGCCCACCCAGATGACGCTGAACTTGGAATGGGAGGAGCCATTCTGAGAATGCTTGAAGATGGCTTGCGTGTTGGCATTCTGGATCTCACCAATGGCGAGCCCACTCCGCTTGGAACACCAGAAATCCGGATGAGTGAAACACAAGCAGCGACTGACGTATTGGGTATCACATGGAGAGAAAACCTCGGTCTTCATAATCGGGAACTTCAGCCTGACTTAGCTGCACGAGCTGCTCTTGCCGGTGTTATGAGACAAACCCGGCCTCGCTGGCTTTTTACTCATTATTGGGTCGATGCCCACCCGGACCACGTTGCTGCGTGTGAACTTACTGAAGCTGCACGATTCTGGGCAAAACTTTCAAAATGTGATCTACCATCCAAGCCCCATCATCCGGAACGCATCTTCCACTTTTGGAGTGTCCACCAAAAAATCCCTCCTCAACCGTCTTTCGTGATTGATACAACGAAGACCCACCAAAAGAAACAAGAAGCTATTCTCTGCTACAAAAGCCAATTCTCCACCCCTGAGTCAGGGTTATCTGTTCCCGAGCGAGTAGCAGCCGGAGATGCCTGGTGGGGGACGATGATCGGCACGGCCGCCGGAGAACCCTTCGCCTGCCGTGAACCAATTGCTTTGTCCGGATTTGGTGACTTACGGTGACTTTCACGAACAGACCGTTCTTCTCAAAAGGACGTTTCGTACACCTCGTGAAGTCTGGGCGCTTCAGGCAGGCTTACTTGTGTCAAATTGAGCGACCGATTGAGTACAGCCTGCTTGGGTAAGGGAGACTTGGCAGGCTAGCACACAGAACTCTGGTGTGCAGCGTGCATGAGAGCCGAAGAATATCTCAGGTAGGCACCAGAACCTGCCGCTTGCATTGAACGTCAGTACGCTCTCGCTTTCGCCGGAAGGAAAGGCACTCATGGCCTCTCGAGATATTAACGTCGTTGCACTCGTAAAGGGCAGTGAGCGATATGTGTTTCTCTACGATGACGACAGCAGAACAGAAACACTGAGAACGCTTAACCGCTACGCGTCAGATCCAAAACTTAGCTTTTCCTGGTACGACGCGTCAGTCCTTGGTCAGAAAGTTCGTCAAAACAAGTCTCATTCACGAAGAGAAGGCATAGCTCCACGAGTTGACCGGCGAACCTCATAGCTTCAGCGTACAACAACTGCCTCTGAACAATGGGTCCACAACTCTTTCATTTCATGCTTAAAAGGTTATGGTCGATCACGCGGCGAACCCTGCTTTTAAAGAGGCTTTGAATCGCTATCTTCGTTTCTTGGCAGCTGAAAGAGGTGGTGCAACCCATACGGTAAAAAGTTACCGTGAGGACTTGCTCCAACTTATTGATTATCTTCAAGAAGCCGGTTGCAACGGTCCAGCAGACGTCACGACCGTTGTGCTTCGACGTTATGCGGCAGCCCTTCACGCAACGGGTTACGCACCAACTACAATAGCTCGCAAGCTAGCGAGCATCCGTAGTTTCTATCGATTTGGCCACAGAGAAGGGTGGGTCTCATCAAACCCGGCCCAGCCTCTCCGAAGTCCA
>DONH01000131.1 GCA_003509235.1 Planctomycetaceae bacterium | reverse complement strand
CGGACGAGACGACCAATCTGATTGGGATACGTCCTGACGTCGTCAGTGAATTGACTGCTCTCGCAGATGAATATGTCAGGCAAGGACGCAGTACACCAGGGCCTCACCTGAAGACCGACTTACAGAACTGGCCTCAAATCGACTGGTTGTTGCCGCATGCAATTCCAGCGGCGTCAGGTCATACGTCAGACGAAAATGAAGCTACGGGCAAGACCAAAACTCAATAAAAAGAGAACACGTACCATGAAATCTATCCTCACATTTTTTTTATGCTTCTCGATGCTCACTGCATTTGCTTCAGCTGAAGAAAAGCAATCCAAACCCAACATAGTCATTCTGCTGGCTGATGATCTTGGATCAAAGGATCTTGGCTGTTATGGCGGGCCAGTCAAAACACCAGTGCTCGACAACCTGGCAGCGCGTGGGGTCAAGTTCACCGACTTTCATGCCGGGGCAGCAGTCTGCTCGCCATCGCGGGCGACTCTCCTTACCGGAAGGCAGAATCTCCGCACTGGTATTTACAGCGTTCTGCAGGATCACATGCACAACATGCATCTGCTGGAACGCGAAGTAACGATTGCAGAAGTGTTACAACAGGCTGGTTATGGAACAGCCCACTTCGGCAAGTGGCACGTCGGGATGACCTCAGGCAAACGAAAAAAACCTACGCTTCAGCAGCACGGTTTTGAATACTGGTTCGGGATCTCCAACGGAGCCAACCCGAGCCATAAGGATCCTACGAACTTTATGCGCAACGGCAAACGAGTCGGACCGCTGAAAGGCTATTCGTGTCAGTTGATCGTGGACGATGCGATCCGCTGGTTAGACGAGAAAAAGAATCTAGATCAACCGTTCTTCATGAACATGTGGTTCAATGAGCCTCACTCCAAACTGGCGGCGCCTGATGAGATCACCTCGATCTACGGTGATCTCAAGGATGAAGCCGCAATCTATTCGGCCACAGTCGATAACACCGATCGAGCCATTGGACGACTCGTTGCAAAGCTCAAAGAAACAGGCAAGCTGGACAACACCTTAATTATTTACTCCTCAGACCACGGAAGTTATCGGACTGATCGAAATGGTGGATTGACTGGTGCCAAAGGATCGAAGTTTGAAGGTGGATTACGATCTCCTGGTATTTTCTTCTGGCCGAATGGTTTTCGAGGTGGTCGTACTGAAGACACACCTTCAGGCTCAGTTGATTTACTTCCAACGATTTGCGGCCTGACCGGTATCGATAAACCCAAAGGCGTGCACCTTGATGGCGCTGACCTTTCACCTTTGCTCATCGAGAAAGGTGACTTTAATCGATCGCAACCCCTGTTGTGGCTTTCACCGTCATCGGGTCATCTCGCTACCTTGCGTGAAGGGGATTACACGCTGATGGGCTACTCTGATTACAAATTGCCCGCGAATAATGCCAAGAAAAATGAATTGCAGCAGAAGCTGGCCAGATTGGCGGGCATCAATCCGCGAGCGCCTAACCTGGGTTCCCGCGTCACCAACACCACCTTCTCCAGCCCTGAATACAACCGGCTGAAGAGCGAGTTCGTTCGTGCACGGACCTTCCAGGAAGTGTGGATTCCAACGATCAAGGCAGGTGGGTTTAGCCGGTTCGAACTGTACGACTTAAAAACTGATCCGCAACAAAAGAAGGACATCTCAAAGCAACGTCCGAAAGTCACTGAGCGTCTCAAGAAAGAGTTGCTGGCGCTCTACAAGGATATCATGGCCGATGCACCGGACTGGTCTGCTCAAACTGGAACAGAAAACAAACAGGGAAAACCGAAACAGAATCCTGAGAAAGGTCAGCGTGTTCAATCATCATCTCAAGACATTCTCAAGAAGATATCGCAACGCCCGATTCCTCGTGGCTACCGTGGCTCCAATCATCAATCCTACGTTGATGAACGAATGAAAAAATTGTCACCAAAGCAACGAACACGTCTGGGAGAACTTTGGAAAAAGGCCAGCACCGAAAAGAATGAGGGTGTCAATAAAGGACAGCTCTTTGTCAAAATATTGGATTACGTCCAGTCATCAGGAAAACAGCAAAAAAGTGAAGACACGCTAACAAGAAATGATACGTTTGCAGACAGCAATTACCAATTCCCTCGCGAACAAAAATCTTTTCTTGAAAAAACAAAACGTTACTGGCATCAGTGGCGAGGGCCAGAAGCCACTGGCATGAGTACAACTGCTTCACCTCCTGTCACATGGAGTGAAAAAAACAACATCCTCTGGAAAGTACCGATTGAAGGACAGGGTAACGCTTCTCCCATTGTGTGGGATGACAAGATATTTGTTCTGACAGCTGTTGATACCAAAGTTGTTGATCCAAGCCTGCCACCTCCAGAAGAACAGCCTGAGCGGGTTTTTGGCATCACATTCCCGAATACTGTTTTTCGGTTTGAAGTTCTTTGTTTGAACCGGTTCACTGGAAAAAAACTCTGGCAACAGACTGCAACTGAAAAAGTTCCCCATGAAGGCACTCATCACCATGCCGACTTTGCCGGTGCATCACCGGTGACTGATGGAGAGCGACTGTACTGCTGGTTTGGCTCTGCAGGAATGTACTGCTATAGCCTTGATGGAACATTGCTCTGGAAACGGGACCTTGGAGAAGTTCGCGTCGGAGCCAGCCTCGGTGAAGGATGCTCTCCTGTCCTTCATCATGGACGAATTATTATCGTCCGTGATCATGCTGGCCAATCATCGATAGAGGTCCTTGAAGCTGCCACCGGTCAAACCGTCTGGAAACGTACCCGTGATGAGAAAAACGCATGGGCAACACCTAAAATCTCTACAGACGATGGTGAACAAACGCAGGTTATCACAGCAGCTTCAAATTTCATTCGCAGCTACGACCTTGATACCGGAGAGGTCATTTGGCAATGCAGTGGATTGACCGGCAACGTTACGCCTTCACCAGTCATCTATAACGACATGGTCATCTGCATGAGCGGCTATGAGGGCCACTCTGTTATGGCTTTAAAACTCGATTCGAAGGGTGATGTTTCTGGAAGTTCTGCAGTTGTTTGGTCAGGGGACAAAGGAACTCCATACATTCCATCTCCACTCCTATTTGATGATCAGTTGTATTTCACTCAATCCAACAAGGGGATTCTTACTGCTTTGAATGCCACCACTGGTGAAGTAATCATCGAACGAACACGCCTGCCTGATATTCAAAATATCTATGCGTCTCCTGTTGGTGCCAACGGCCATGTTTATTTTGCTGGCCGAACTGGTACTGTCGTCGTACTCAAACACACAAATGAATTGAATGTTGTTGCTACGAACAAGCTTGATGATGAATTTAATGCATCACCTGTACCAGTAGACGACTGTCTTTATTTGCGGGGCCGGCAGTATCTGTACTGCATTGGTGAAAACAAAAATAACTAAGTGAACTATCTGATTGTGAGAGGTTACTATGAAAACCAAACAAGTTTTTTGCCTTGGTGGGAAAGACGCCATGAAAAAAAGTGTGGTGCTATTTTGCTCTAGTCTTACAGTAACGCTCAGTTGTGTTTTCAGCCAAGCCGCAACGATTCAAGGGACTGTCGTCAATGAAAAGAATATGCCCGTTGAAGGTGTCATGGTTTCAGCGATTGACGCTGAACATCGAAAATGGACATCTGTATTCACCAAACCAGATGGCTCTTTTACTATCAATGAGCTTAGAGACTGTACGCATCAGCTCCGTACTCGCCTCATGGGGCTCACAGACACCTGGCTGAGCAGCGTGTCTGCGAACACAGATAATCTTCATATCCAGACACGCCCAGCAGTTGGTGAAGAGCTCGAATTACAGCGACCTGCAAACAGCGCCTTCAGCATGTTGGATTTTGAGGATTCACATGCCAAGCTCAATTTCAAAATGATGTGTTCCTACTGCCATCAAGTTGGAACCGTGGGTTTTCGAACTCCAGAAGAGCCTGTTGACTGGGAGACCATGCTGCGACGGATGGATGGATTCGGTGGACTGTTTCCACATACAAAAGAAACCATCATTCCTCGACTGATGGAAACGTACAAAGGAGACGCC
>DONH01000115.1:4720-4890 GCA_003509235.1 Planctomycetaceae bacterium | reverse complement strand
TATGATCACTTTTATCCCAATCACTACTCTCAGGCAAGCGGTTTTGAGCTGGCCTCTGTTGTATTTGTTGGTAGATTGAATGTTCCTGAACCATCAACTGCGGCTTCGATAAATCAAAAAAATGAACGGGTAAAGAAAAAGCCCTTACGATTTCTCGTAAGGGCTTGGTC
>DONH01000115.1:0-4361 GCA_003509235.1 Planctomycetaceae bacterium | reverse complement strand
ACCTAGTGATTAACAGTCACCCGCTCTGCCGATTGAGCTACTGGGGAACATTTGCCGTCGAAGCGAAAAAGGGTTTAAGTAAATCAGCGTGTGCCGTCAAGCATAATTTTAATTTTTTTTAAAAAAAGTTTAAATGTCCAGTTACATGTTAAAGGGTCCATTTTCTTGACGGGAAGCGTTATTTGGCTTACGCATTTGACGTCTCTTGTATTTTTCTAGACTTCGCAAGAGTTAGGGATAAAAAAATTGTCAAAGAATAAGAAAAAAGCAAAGAAAATCAAGCTTGCGACCAAGTCCGCTCACGCGGAACGGTTTATGCCCATGCTCGAAGCCCTGCAGTCCAGGGACGAGCTCAATCCTGTTATTAAGACCCGTGTCGAGAAGGCATGCGGCCTGATGGATGAAAATGTTCATCTTTATCCTAATGACTTCAAGCGTGATACTGAGATTCAGGAAATCTGGGATCAGTATACTGAAGTTGAGGGAGAGGAGCTGGAAGCCGTTGATCGTGAATTCGCTATCGCGGGTCGCGTCGTTTCCTATCGTTCCTTTGGTAAGGTGACCTTCTTTCATGTACAGGACCGCAGCTCTAAGATTCAGGTTTATGCTGCCCGTGATGAACTCGGCGCCGATCCGTACAAGCTCTTCAAGAAGACTGATGTCGGAGATATCGTAGGCGTCGTCGGTGGGTTGTTCCGCACTAAAACTGGTGAACTCACCCTCAAAACCAAATCGTTCCAGCTTGTCAGCAAGTCCATGCGTCCTTTACCGGAGAAATACCATGGGCTTAAAGATGTTGAGACACGGTATCGTCAACGATATGTCGATCTTATCGTTACTCCTCGGACCAAGGAAATCTTTGAAATGCGAACTGCAATTGTTCGTGAATTGCGTGATTTTCTTGACGAGAAAGGCTTCATGGAAGTTGAAACCCCTATGATGCAGGCCATTCCAGGTGGAGCTACTGCCAAGCCTTTTGAAACGCATCATAACGCTCTCGACATGAAGTTGTACATGCGTATTGCTCCCGAGCTTTACCTCAAGCGTCTGCTGGTAGGTGGCTTTGAACGAGTATACGAAATCAACCGAAATTTCCGAAACGAAGGCATTTCAACACAGCACAATCCAGAGTTCACCATGCTGGAGTTCTACTGGGCGTATGCAAACTTCGAAGATCTCATGGATCTTACTGAAGAGATGTTTTCTCGTATCGCCAAAAAGGTCACCGGCTCTTCCGTAGTCCCTTATCAGGGCGTGGATGTCGATCTTTCCGTCGGTGCCTGGACTCGCATGGCATTCCATGAGTCTCTGGAAAAGATCGGTGGTGTGTCTCCCGAAATTTATGCTGATTATGATAAGTGTAGAGACTTCGTTAAGGAGAAGGGCGAAAAGGTTATCGAGGGTGAAAAACTCGGTAAGCTTCAGGCCAAGCTGTTTGACGTTCTCGTAGAGCCTAAGTTGGTTCAGCCGCACTTCATCTATCATTACCCGACAGATATCTCTCCGCTTTCTCGTCGCAACGAGGATAATCCTGATATCACCGACCGCTTTGAGTTGTTCATGACGGGGCGCGAGATGGCAAATGCCTTTTCCGAGTTGAATGATCCAGTGGATCAGCGTGGTCGATTTGAAGATCAGGTTGCGGAAAAGGAAGCTGGCGACGAAGAAGCCCACTTCATGGATGATGATTATGTTCGTGCCCTGGAATACGGAATGCCACCGGCTGCAGGGCAGGGTGTCGGAATTGATCGCCTGGTTATGCTGTTAACAGATAGCGCTTCCATCAGGGAAGTCATTCTGTTCCCGCTGCTCAGGCCGGAGGTTGGGTAAGGCCACGGGGTCACCCAGGTAGAATCCGTATATGCGATTCGAGACTTTTGTAGCATTAAGGTATTTGTTCGCACTGCGAAAGCAGTCGTTCATCTCTATCATTTCCTTATTCGCAATTTGCGGCGTTGCAATTGGAGTCGGAGCACTCATTGTCGTCATTGGCGTAATGAATGGTTTTTCCCATGATCTTCGAGAAAAGATTCTTGGTGTGAACTCCCATATACTTGTGACCTCCATTCGTGGTGGAATCGACGATTACAGAGAAATGGCTGGCGCTGCCAGCAGCGTGAAAGGAGTAACTGGTGTTACTCCCTTCATTTATTCCGAGGTCATGCTTTCCACTCGAAATGGAGTGAAAGGTGTTGTTCTTAGGGGGATCGATCCTGGAACATCTGACTCCGTTTTAAGTCTTTCGAAAGACATGATCAGCGGGGATATCGCGAATCTTGAGGTTAATGGCGATGTGCCGGGGATTATTGTTGGAGCTGAGCTCGCAAGACGGCTTGGTCTCTCACAAGGATCAGAGGTAAATCTGCTTTCACCTTCAGGGCGATCCGGTTCTGCGGGATTTACGCCTAAAATTCGTCGCTTCGTTGTAGCAGGCGTATTCCGAACAGGTATGTTCGAGTATGACTCGACGTTAGGATACGTGACCATACCCGCTGCAAGGAAGTTGTTGGGATTCAAGGGCGACATTGTTTCCGGGTTGGAAATAAGTGTTGATGATGTCTACAATGTTACCGCTATTTCTGAGGCGATAAAGCAAAAGGTCGGTTCTTTTACTGTCTATGTTCGCCATTGGCAGGAAATGAATGCGAATCTTTTCGCTGCATTGGAGCTGGAAAAAACAGCCATGTTTATCATCCTGGCGATGATAGTCCTTGTTGGTTCCTTTTCCATCGTGACGACCCTGGTGATGCTGGTGATTCAGAAGACGAAAGATATCGCTGTGCTGATGTCGGTTGGAGCAGATACTGCCAGTATCCGCAGAATATTCATGCTCCAGGGAACCTTTATTGGTGCGACGGGTACTGCCATCGGATTCCTCATAGGGGTTCCTTTGAGTCTGCTTTTGAAGAAGTATCAGTTTATAAAATTACCTAGCAACGTGTATCCAGTGGACTACCTGCCGGTCAGGCTTGAATTTATGGACATGGCTGCTATTGGTGTTGCAGCGTTTATGTTGTGTTTTTTGGCAACCATATATCCGGCTCGACGTGCTGCTGCACTAAGTCCGAGCGATGCCTTGCGTTATGAGTAGAGAATTATTATATCGCTTGGTTGCCGTCGAAAAGGAATTTGAAGGGCCTTCTGAAACCCTTCGAATTTTGCGCAAAATCGATTTGGATATACCGCAAGGAGAGTCCTTGGCGGTTGTTGGTGCTTCCGGCTCAGGTAAGACAACCCTATTGCACTTGCTTGGCACATTGGATACAGCCTCAAGTGGGCAGGTTTTTTTGGATGGGGTTGATTTAACCACGTTGGACAATAGGCAAAAGGCTCGGTTACGAAACCGAGATATTGGTTTTGTATTTCAATTTCACCACCTTTTGCCTGAATTCTCCACGCTGGAGAATGTTGCCATGCCTGCTTTCATTGGAAAGATGGGGCGCTCTGAAGGGATTCGTTTAGCCAAAGAAGCCCTGGAAATGGTCGGGTTAGGACACAGGCTGGACCATAAAGTCACCACGTTGTCCGGTGGTGAGCGACAAAGAGCAGCTATTGCCAGGGCGATATTGTTGAAGCCAAAAGTGCTTCTCGCTGATGAGCCGACAGGAAACCTTGATGAGGAAAACGGTGCTATGATTGGTAATCTTTTGGTTTCCTTGAATAAAGAATTGGGAATGACATTTGTCGTTGTTACGCATAATCCTGAACTCGCGGGTATGATGCACCGTCGGGTTGAATTGCGTTTAGGAGAACTCTATGCGCTTTAGTCTTTTTCGCAGCTATTTGATCGGATTCTTAGCCGCTGTATTACTGTTTACTGCCAGTACTTCGCAAGCTGCTCAAAATGTCTCCCAGGACGTCAAGGTTGCTGTCCTGCCTTTTACTATTAATGCAGGTGAAGATTTAGCTTATCTTCAGGACAGTCTGCCGGAGCTGATAGCTGATCGGCTCGGTGAAGCTGGCTTTCAAGTCGTGAGCAGTGATGTTGTTGACAAGCTCATCGCCGACAAAGGAATTACCAGTATTGATTCCGGCATTGCAAAGGAGTTGGCTTTGCAATCTGGAGCCGCATTTTCAATTTATGGTGATCTCAACCAAATCGGTGAAAATCTGTCTCTTGATGCACGGTTGATTGATGCTTATTCCGACGATCCGGCAAAAAAGATATCTGTTACAAAAGAAGGGTTAATCAACCTTCTGCCTGCCGTAGATGCTCTTGTTGAACGCATGCGCATGGATTTGTTGCGTTTGGACGTCATTGGCGAAGTCGATGTAGAAGGCACCAAAGTTCTGGATAAAGATGTTGTGCTGATGCGGTTGACTTTGCAGAAAGGTGATCTGCTGACTGCGAAAACCGTCAA
>DONH01000218.1 GCA_003509235.1 Planctomycetaceae bacterium | reverse complement strand
GGGCCAAGATACTTATCGACTGAAGCAACCCGGCTCACATGCATCGTAGGCTCACGGCCTCCGTCGCAACCAATCGTGACAACGCCTTCACCAACGTCACGCGGACGACCAACAGACCCGATTTTGACAGGCTCCAGAATTGCCTCTGTAAAAACACTCACAAGCGCAAGATCACGATCCAGATCATAGGACACCATTTGTCCCGCTAAGCGATCAGCAGAGGGATCACCAAACAAATCGACCTCAATCGAACCTTCTCCAACAGAATCGCGAAAAATATGGCCACAGGTAAGTATCAGTGCTTCTCCTTGTCGGCAATCGATGACAGTTCCGGTTCCCCACGAAGCTCCATTCGGATCCTGTACTCGTAATCTAGCGGTAGCCTGAATCAGGTTGCGCTGAAGTGCGGATTTCGTTTCAACAGCTAATGTAGGTGGTGGTGGCAGAGCCTGTTGCTGTTTTGCTCCTTGTGGATCTCGGAGTGATCGTTCAGAAGCCAAGCCAACAACCGGTTGGCTTACTCCACCAGACAGTTGTGCTGGTGGATGAATTGTGGGTGCCGCTGCAGGCTCTGTTGCGAGATGGGTAGCAGATTTGCTGACTGGGACTGGAACCCCAGGCATTTGATTGACAGTTGGTGAATCACTCGGAACAGCAAGTTTTGGCAAACCCAGCGGCTGCCGACTTTTTGCAAGGAGTTTTTCGAGCTCACTGCGAGTGGTAGCCCCATCGATTCGGCCAACTTCATGGCCCTTCACCAGCAAGATATAGCAAGGAACTCCCGTCACCTGGAACCGCTTGACGATTTCGTGTTCTTGGTCGACATCAACGTGACGGACAAGCCAACCAGCTGCACCGATTTCTCCAATGAGCGGTGCCATCTGCTTGCAGGGGCCACACCAGTCCGCTGAGAAATCGAGAAAGACGACATCACCAATTGTTGCAGCTGTTGCCGGAGCAGTCGTTTGGCAGCGCCCAATACTAGCTGACAGCCAGACAAAATTGAAAACAACGAACAACCGCACAAAACAAAAGACTCGGGACATCCGTGACTCCATGAGACCTAACCTTTTCGAGGTCAGTACGTACACTCGTATTGTTAGGTGAGCACTTAGTCCGCCAGTGACATCCTTGTCACTGGAAAAACAAACCAACTCACCAAAAACCAGACGGCGGGATAGTGGCGGTGATACGGTGCCGCGGACAAGAGCATTTTTCTCATACCAGCCTAAATCCGGAACGTGAGGCAATTCGGGTAGGGTACGAAAATCGGGGTTACTACAGGCTGATACACACGCTAATCTGCCCAACTACTCAAGTACTTCGCACAATGGCTTTTCTTGAATTCCGTATTCGTTTTAGACTATCATTTCGCAGATCCGACCAACGCAGCTCACGAAGCGGCACGATATCGCATCACCAACATCCTGTGCTCTTTTGCTCATAAGGCATCATGCCCAAAACTCGCCGAATCCTGATTACTTCGGCTCTCCCGTATGCCAACGGCCATATTCATCTTGGGCACTTAGTCGAATATATCCAAACAGATATTTTCGCACGATTCCAACGACTACGCGGAAATCAAGCTATTTACCTGTGTGCTGACGACACGCATGGTACCGCCATCATGATCAGAGCGCAGACCGAAGGCCGTACCGAACAAGATCTCATCGCTTCCATGCGGGATGCCCATGTAGCTGACTTTGAAGGCTTCGACATTGCCTTTGATTATTATGGATCGACCGACAGTGTAGAAAACCATTCGTTGTGTAACCACATTTGGCAATCTCTTCGCAAGCAAGATTTGATTGCCCAGCGAGAGGTAAGTCAGCTCTTTGATCTCAAAGCAGGAATATTTCTTGCTGATAGATTTGTTCAAGGTGGTTGTCCACGCTGCCAGGCAGCTGATCAATATGGAGATTCATGTGAAATTTGCGGCGCAACATACTCTCCCGCAGAACTGATTAACCCCATCAGTACTCTTTCTGGCACGACACCTGAGATACGAAAAGCGGAACACCTCTTTGTCACTCTGGAAAGCCTTCGTCCTTTCCTCACTAAATGGACGCAGGAATCTGGGTCCATTGACCCAAAAATCTCGAATTATCTTGCAGGGCATTTTCTCAACGAGCCCCTGCGCGACTGGGACATTTCACGTCCGTCTCCCTACTTTGGTTTTGAAATTCCAGATGCACCTGGCCATTATTGGTATGTCTGGTTCGATGCACCCATTGGCTATATTGCAACTACCGAACAATGGGCGAAAAAAAATGGTGGTTCATTTACGGACTGGTGGTACTCAGGTGATACCAACCAGCCAAATGCGGAGATCCACCACTTCATTGGAAAAGACATCACCTATTTTCATACTCTGTTCTGGCCAGCAATGCTCAAAATTGCAGGAATGAACCTACCGACAAAGGTTCGCATCCATGGCTTTCTGACTGTGAATGGTCAGAAAATGTCAAAAAGTCGTGGCACTTTCCTCTTGGCTCGTACATATCTTGAAAACCTCAATCCAGCAGCTCTGAGGTACTTCTACGCTACAAAGCTTTCTGGTGGCATTGATGATATAGATCTCAATCTTGAAGAGTTTACTACGAAGGTAAACACCGACTTAATTGGAAAACTTGTGAACCTTGCAAGCCGCACAGCCCGTTGGCTGAAACAAACGGGACTCTCTTCTAGATATCCCGATGATGGCGGTCTTTTTGCAAAAGCAGCTGCTGATGGTGAAGCAATCGCTGCCGCCTATGAGTCGTGTGACTTCGCACGAGCTATGCGCATCATCATGCAGGCAGCAGACAGAGCAAACCAGTATGTCGACAATGAACAACCTTGGAAACTGTCCAAACAAGGCCCTCGAGAACAGCAAAAATTACAGGATGTTGCCAGTGTTTCGCTCAATCTATTCCGTCAATTAGTAGTTTATCTGACCCCTGTTCTTCCAAAATTAGCGGATAGTGTTGCTCAACTTGTTGGCCCTCCCATTACAGATTGGCAGCAGTCACAAACTCCTCTAGAAGATTTACCAGTTGCTACCTTCCAGCCATTAATGAAACGAATTGAATCCTCACAAATTGATGCACTTCTTGCTGCATCGAACACCTCATCATCTACTCCACAAGGATCTACAGTGTCTGAAATATCAAATATCAAACCAGAACCAGGTACTCTTGCTCAAGATTCAACGGAACCACTTGAGTCAGAAGCTCTTACAGAAACCTGTACTATCGATGATTTTTCTAAAGTTGACTTGCGGGTCGCGCGAGTTGTTGACGCTGAAGAAGTCCCAGAAGCTCGTAAACTCATAAAGCTTACAGTGTCACTCGGCGGTGACGACCGTCGTACAATTTTCGCTGGCATCAAAAAATTCCATCGGCCTGAAGATCTTCAGGGACGACTTGTTGTCATTGTTGCCAATCTTGCTCCCCGACAAA
>DONH01000150.1 GCA_003509235.1 Planctomycetaceae bacterium | reverse complement strand
AAAATTAATGCAAATATTGGTAATTCTGCTGTGACGAGTGATGAGTCAACAGAACTCGAGAAACTACATATGGCAGTGCACTACGGTGCAGATACTGTGATGGATCTTTCGACAGGAAAAGACATAGACAGTATTCGTCGGGCAATAATTGATGCTTCTCCCGTGCCAATTGGAACAGTTCCGATCTATCAAATGCTTGAGGAACTTGGCGGTGACATTGATGAAATGAAGCCCCAGCATTTCCTCGATATGTGTGAAAAGCAGGCTCAGCAAGGCGTTGATTACATGACAGTGCATGCCGGACTGTTGCAAGAACATCTTCACCTCACAATGAATAGAGTTACAGGTATCGTCAGCCGTGGTGGATCACTTATTGCTCGATGGATGATGACTCACAAAGAGCAAAATCCGCTGTATACCCATTTCGACGATCTATGTGACATCTTCCGGCAGTACGATGTGACATGGAGTCTTGGTGACGGTCTTCGCCCTGGTGCACTCGCAGACGCGAGTGACGAGGCGCAGTTTGCAGAATTACACGTTCTTGGTGAATTGACTCGGCGAGGCTGGTCGAAAGGATGTCAAGTGATGGTTGAGGGTCCAGGGCACGTCCCGATGGATCAGATAGATATGAACGTCAAGCGCCAGATGGAAGAATGCGATGAAGCACCATTTTATGTGCTTGGTCCACTTGTCACGGACATTGCTCCTGGCTACGACCATATTACGAGTGCGATAGGTGCGGCGCTTGCGGGCTGGAGCGGTGCAGCCATGCTCTGCTACGTGACTCCAAAAGAACATCTTGGTTTGCCTGATGCAGAGGATGTTAAGCAGGGAGTCATTGCTTATAAGATTGCTGCTCATGCGGCCGATCTTGCAAGGCATCGTAAGGGTGCCCGCTCGCGGGATGACGCACTTTCACATGCACGGTTCAACTTCGATTGGAATGAGCAGTTTCGTCTGTCTTTGGATCCAGAAACGGCAAAGCGTTACCACGATGAAACGCTGCCTCAAGAGACGTTTAAGTCTGCTCAGTTTTGCAGCATGTGCGGTCCGAAATACTGCTCAATGAAAATATCTCAGGAAATTCGTAATATGGCCGCCAGCGAAGCAAAAGACTCTTCTGGTGAGCCAGTTCAAATTGAACTACCTGCGACGTAAGAAGAATGCTTTGGGCCTAAAGACAAAGTATTGGAGCATCATTTATTTGATGCTCCAATCAGTTCTGTTCGTGCGGTCCTCTAATTGGATTTCGGCCTCATTCAGGGCGTCTCGAATGAGGTCTGCTGTTGCAAAATCTTTTGCCTGACGCGCTCGAGCTCGTAGTTCAATGATTAGCTGCATTAACGAATCCAACAATTTCCCATCAGTTCCTGAGGATACCTCTGCCGGCGGAGTAAGGAATAGCCCCAGAGTGCTCGTGAGTTCTCGCATCAAGTGCATAAGTCCATGAAGAGTTTTAAAGTCATGGTTCTTTGTTTTCTTCTCGAGCCCCTCGCTATCAATGAATTTGTTGATGAATCGTACAAAGTCGAACAAAGTTGCCACGGCTATTGCAGTATTGAAGTCATCATCCATCGCCTCCAGAAAACGATTTCGTAATGCTGTGACGTGCTCTTCGACCGTTTCATGAAACTCTGTAATAGCGACATCGCCGTCGTAACGGTTACGTGCTGGAAGTGTGTAATACGAAGTTCCACAGAGCCTTTCATAGCGGCTGAAAAGCCTCTCGAATGCCTCGAGTGCACGAGCAGATTCTCCGAGTGGTTCTTCACCAAAGTGGATTGGGCTTCGGTAATGTGTGGAAAGGAGCAGAAGTTTAATCGCTTCCGGTCGATGGCGGGCAAGAAGTTCCCGGAATGGTTCAGCTCCAGTCGACTTCGATATTTTTGTAGCGGCCAGATCGTCGGGTGTGGCACCACCATCTCGTGGGCGACCGCCGACTTTCCCTGCTGCCCCCGCTGCTTGCATGAGTCCGTTATGCATCCAATATGTGGCCATGGGGCAATCATGGAGTGATTCACTCTGCGCAATTTCGTTTTCGTGGTGAGGAAAGACTAAATCGAGCCCGCCTCCGTGGATATCAAAATGACTTCCAAGAAGAGCCTCACTCATTGCAGAGCACTCAATATGCCAGCCGGGTCGTCCCGGGCCCCATGGGCTTTCCCAAGATGGCTCACCAGACTTTGCCTTCTTCCAAAGCGCAAAGTCGGCAGCCGACCGCTTTCTGGAAGCGGCAGCGCCACCTTCTCCCTGTGTTTTTTCCAGCGTACGGTTGGTTAGTTTTCCGTAATCTTCATCTTTGGCGACATCAAAATAGACATCGCCATCCGCGGGATACGCAAAATCTTTCTCAACGAGGCCTGCGATGAATTGAATAATGCCTTCAATGTGGTCAGTTGCCTTTGGCATGGTGTCAATACCGTCGACGCCCAGCGCAGCAAGGTTGTCCAGATAGTCGGTGGTCATTTCCTCAGCCAGAGCGGCCATCGACGTGCCGCGGTGTTTACTCTCGGCGATGAGTTTGTCATCAACATCCGTAATGTTGACAACCCACGTCACGTCCCACCCTGAATAGACAAGATGCCGTTTGATTGTGTCAAAAATAACAGGGCCAACCATGTGCCCGATATGACTCGGCTTGTAGACCGTTGGTCCGCAGAGATACATGCCAACCTTGCCAGGAACAACTGTTTTGAAGTGCTCTTTTTGGTGGCTTAATGTGTTGTAAAGTTCAATGTTTGGAAAGCTATGGGTGGATTGATTCATTTCCGGCATATTTCAGTTTGGCTCCCAGGTGTTTCAGAAATCTACATTGTCTTTAGGTTTTGTTGAATGCCGGCTGTGTTTCAAGCAATACAATGCACTCTGCAGCGATTGCTCGCTCCTCACCAATCGGACCAACAGCTTCGCCTGTTTTGGCCTTAAGCCAGACCTGATTGATATCAAGGTCCAGCAGATCAGATACATGTCGTCTGATCCCCTCTCTGTGAGGGAGAATCTTTGGTTTTTGAGCAAAAATAACGCAATCCATATTAACAATATTCCAGCCCGCTTTCTTTATTCGATCACTTGCTATTGCAAGCATCGAACTTGAAGACCGGTCTTTGTTTCTCGGATCATCATCAGGAAAAAGTTCACCAATATCACCAAGAGCAGCGGCGCCGAGTATTGCATCAGTCATGGCATGCAGAAGGACATCGGCATCACTATGACCAACGGCGGATTGGGTATGAGGAATGTTCAAGCCACCAAGCCAGAGCCCATTTCCAGGCTCAAGTCTGTGCGTATCATGACCAATTCCAATTCGATACATCTCTAGTTCCCGTGTGGAAATCTCCGGTAAATGTTTCAAGAGCGGCAAGTCTATCGTTTTGGCCTATACTTCCGCATATGTACAACAGCAGTGAAACAAAAAGTGACCGTATAATCGAGGTCAATGATCTGGCCAAGGAATATCGCGTGTATGACAAGCCGGAAGGCCTCTGGGCAAGCGTGCGAGGTCTCTTTCGCCGGGAAAATAGAATAATCCATGCATTGCGAGGGGTGAATCTGAGCGTTGGACGTGGTGAATTCCTTGCGATGCTTGGACCAAATGGAGCCGGAAAGACAACATTTTTAAAGTTGCTCTCAGGAATTATTACGCCCACGCGGGGAACTGCCCGTGTTTTACGCCACCTGCCGTGGGATCGAGCAGACGATTTCCGGCGGCGTTTTGCTCTTGTGATGGGCCAAAAAAATCAGCTCTGGTGGGATTTGCCAGCGGCGGAGAGTTTTCGGCTTCACCAGGAAATTTATCGGATCGATCCAGCTCGATTTGTGAAAATTCATGATGAACTTGTCGACATGCTGGGGGTATCTCACCTTCTTGGACAACCAGTACGAGAGCTCTCGCTCGGAGAGCGAATGAAGTTAGAACTTATCGCAGCGTTACTTCACGAGCCTGAAGTGTTATTTCTCGATGAGCCAACTATTGGTCTTGATGTTGTTGCGCAACACACGATTCATGAGTTTCTCAGGCATATTCAAAAGCAGCGGTCGGTTACCGTTATTTTAACAACACACTATATGAAAGATGTTGCAGCCCTTTGTGAGCGAGTGGTAGTCGTTACGCATGGCAGCATTCTTTATGACGGTTCGCTCGAGCAGATCGTTGACCGTTTTACAACGCACAAGGTGGTGACCCTTGATCTTGAGAATGCTCCTGCTCCAGGAGAAATGGAACGATTTGGATTTTCATGCGAAGTGCATGGTCCTCGTGTATCGTTGCGGATTGACCGATCACGGATAGCAGATGTCTTGCCAAAACTACTGTCGAGCCAACAAGTCAGAGATGTATCTGTCGAGGACGTGCCTTTGGAAGAAATTGTTGCAGGTCTGTTTCGTGGGGCGGAAAATCGGCAGGCAGGAACAGATCTGAAACAGGAAGTTGGAGCAGTATGAGCACCGCTGCAAATTCCGAGAGTCACCATACATCGTGCGGTTGGCTCTTAGGACTACGGTCGTGGTGGCGAATGCTCATCATTTGCCTTGAGGAGCGATTGGCGTATCGTAGCGACTTTGCGCTGGGTACGGTGATGCGTTTCCTGCCAATTGTCACGCAGGTTTTTCTTTGGACGGCTGTCTTTGCAGCCTCGAGTCGTACGGATATCGCAGGGTATTCTCGTGACAACATTGTTGCGTACTATCTGCTTACGATGGTCACTCGAGCTTTCTCAAGCATGCCGAGTCTGGCAGGGGGGATCTCTCGCAGTGTTCGCGATGGGTCAGTGAAGAAGTATCTGATTCAGCCGATCGATTACGTTGGGTTTTTGCTTGCTTCTCGGATCGCTCACAAACTTGTTTACTACATCGTGGCAATACTTCCTTTCGCTGCAGTTCTGTTTTTCTGCCGCGGTTATTTTCCTCCAGCGCCCGATGGTCTTACAATCGCCGCCTACATTCTGTCGTTACTGCTTTCGTTCCTGCTCGGGTTTTTCATGGAAGCAACTCTGGGAATGATTGCGTTTTGGTTTCTTGAAGTTTCCAGCATTATTTTTGCGTACATGTTGTTTCAGTATCTTCTTTCGGGCCACATGTTTCCGATCGATATGCTTGCAGATATTCCAACAGGGATAACTGGGGTAAGCCTCGCGGATGTCGTGCGATTGCTGCCGTTTGAGTACACAGCCTACTTTCCTGCCGCCGTGTGGCTTGGGAAGATCACAGGTTGGGAGCTTGTGAGAGGACTTCTCATTGAGATCGCATGGCTCGTCATCATGATAGGGGTTTGTCGGTTTGTGTGGTGGCGAGGCACAAAACGATATAGCGGTTTTGGGGGTTGATTTCCGAGGCACCATTCATGAGACGATATATCAAAATTTTTTCCACATTTGCACGGGCCTGCCTCGTGCGCGACATGACATTCCGAGTGAATTTCCTGCTCGAGTGCCTGACCAGCCTTGGGTGGATGTCAATGAATCTAGCATTTTACTTGTTGATCTTCAGCTTTACTCCAGAAATAGGTCGCGGAAGTGGCTGGTCGCGTGAGCCATTTTTCGCATTTGTTGCTACTGGTCTGATTATTAATGCAATTGTTCAGACCTTATTTATGCCCAGTGCTTCGGAACTTACGGAAATGGTTCGAACAGGTGGTCTGGATTCAGTTCTTGTACGACCCCTCGATGCTCAGTTTTTACTTTCAATGCATAGGTTTGATTTCTCGTCGATGGCGAACGGTCTTGTTGGACTTGGTCTACTTATTTGGTCTGTACTTTGCTTTCCTGCTGCACCGCCACTTATCGCATGGCTGCTCTATCCGTTGCTCATTGTCTGTGGTGTGGCAATCTTGTACGGGCTTATTATTATGCTCGCAGCTGCAACAATATTGATGGGTAGGAACCAGAGTTTGTATGACTTCTGGTTTTATATAACCAATTTTTCACGCTATCCTGCTGAAATATATGCAGGACCATGGGGTGATCCACTCCGTTCTTTCTGTACTTTCATTATTCCAATATTACTCGTAGTGAATGTGCCTGCGGGTACTCTCGCTCGCCCGCTTTCAGGAGAAGCGTGGGGAATGGTCGTGCTGACTTTTGCTGCGGCAGGCATTTCAGTCGGTTTGTCGAGAGTAGTTTTTCAAGCCGCGTTGGCTCGATATCGTAGTGCCTCAAGTTAAGTAAAGTTTCAGAGTATGTCACAGCTTTCTGCGAAGCCAATGGGGATATCAGTAATCGCCAGTTGGTTGAAACTTATACGTGTGCCGAATCTTGCCACCGCGATAGCGGACCCACTTGCAGGTTTTTTGATTGTTGGTGGGTTTCATGAGTATGAAACGCTACCCCTCGGTGGTTGGTTGGCAATCGCCTCATCGTTGTGTCTATATGCTGGCGGAATGGTCCAGAACGATGTCATGGATCTTCAGGTCGATCAAGCGGAGCGTCCTCACAGGCCACTTCCAAGCAAGCGTGTTTCTTTTGAGCGTGCTCGATTTGTATCCATCGGACTTCTCTTGTTCGGCGTTGTCTTGGCATGTGTCGCTTCAGTGTCTATAGGTGACGGGACTCCTGCCATTATTGGGGTAATGCTCACCGCAGCAATCTGTGGCTATAACTGCTATGCCAAAGGTACATGGCTGGGGCCTTTGCTCATGGGAGTTTGCCGATCGCTCAACTGGTCTCTTGGAATGGTTGTTGCTGGTACGCCCTCGTTACCGCTATGGATGATTCCCTGCGGGATGGGTGTGTATGTGATGGGCGTCACGGTGTTCGCTCGTGATGAGGCGGGTGCTGGAAAACGCTATCAGCTGCTTGTTGGTGCACTTGTTATGTCCGCTGGACTTGTTTTTGCCGGTTTAACGCCACTGGTCAGCATCGAAGTGAATTCCATGAATGTTCCGAACTGGCTTATTGAAGGCAGGCTCATTGTATGGCTCGCACTGTGGGGCGTTCTGGTGGTTTCAATCCTCATCCGTTGCGGCCAATCTATTATTGATCCGGTGCCGCAACGCATGCAGTCGGCAGTTGGTAATGCAATTATGTCTCTTATCACGCTTGATGCAGTACTTGTGCTCGCGTTCTGTGGGGAGCAATGGGCCATAATGGTACTGGCCCTGTTAGTGTGGTTTGTCCTTGGTCGCCGTATTGCTGCAGTTACGTGAGTAGGATGTCCAATGAAAGCTGGGTACAGCACAAATAGCCTAGGTGACGTTGATCCGCTGGATGCGTTGTCTCTCCTTTGCGAGCAAGGGTATGCATCACTGGCGATTACGCCTGATCGAAACATACTCAATCCATACGAGAAAACGTTCGCATCCGAGGTTCGTGTTTGGCAGCACGCCCTGGCAAAGGCTCAGATGAGCTGTGTTGTTGAAACAGGAGCTCGGCACCTACTTGATCCTAGAAGAAAGCACCATCCGACGCTTCTTTCGGATGCCCAGAATGACTGCAATCGAAGAATCGAATTTCTACGACGGGCAATTGAGTTAGCAGGAGAGCTGAACGCTGGCTGCGTGTCTCTGTGGTCAGGTGCAGTTTGCTCTGATGCTGACGATGCATTGCTATGGCAGAAATTAACTGACGGTGTTGGGGAAGTTCTTGACCATGCCAGTCGTTGTGGTGTCGTGCTTGGCTTTGAACCAGAGCCAGGAATGTTTATTGACACGGTCACTCGTGCAGAAGAATTGTTTGAGAGATTAGGTCGACCCAAGTCTCTTGGTATTACAGTCGATGTTGGCCACCTTGAATGTCTGGGAGAGAGGCCACTGGCAGCTACTGTGCGTGATGTTGCTGATCGTATTGTGAATGTCCACATAGATGACATGACTGCCTGCTGTCACGAACATCTACCCCTAGGGAAAGGCGACATCGATTACCGTCCTATTTTTCAGGAGCTCTTCAACGCTGGCTATCAAGGCGGCCTGCATGTTGAACTACCGCGTCAGAGCCATAGGTGGTATGAAACGGCCAAAGAATCATATGAGTTTATTCATCGTATGATTGGGCTTGTTTCGTAATAAGCGTCTCACTGGAGACCACTCTCAACAAATAAGTGTGAGCATCATGCGCGATGTAGGCACCTTGTAGCTGCGGCATCAACTCTTTTTTCTTTCGGACTGCCGTGTGGCCTGCGTTTTCTTTTTAACGCCATTCAGGTGGCGGTTCGATTTCATCTCCCGGGCGGCCACCGGCATCCGCTCGTCCGGAACCCTCCGGGCGACTCATTGCTTTAATTTCCATATTCTCATTGCACTCGATTTGACAAGACAGCCAAAGTCTAGGCGTTGAAGAGAGGCCTCGTGCCTCAAGGACGTCTTTTTCAGCTTTGGTGAGGCTTTTGGCTCACCTGATACGAATTGAACACGGCAGGTTGTGCATCGTCTGAAACCACCGCATGCGTGCAATTGATCAACGTCGCATTCGTCTAACATGGCATTTAGAAGTCGGTTTCCCGCAGGTACTTCGAAGACACCAAATCCTTCAACAGTCAACTTTGGTATGTGTCTGCTTCTTTTTAAAAAATGAAA
>DONH01000207.1 GCA_003509235.1 Planctomycetaceae bacterium | reverse complement strand
CATTACGTGTCCCAGATCCTTTTTCTCGCATTACCCAGGGCATAGCGGTAAGGGCATCAAGGGAGACTGTACCGGAATCGCTCCAAGGCGCATTAGGTGAAGCTACAACCACGACTTCATCTTCTGACATCAAATAGGATTCAAGTTGGTCATCGTCAGGCTCTTGCCCCACTATGCCAACGGGAAACTCTCCATCAGAAACACGTTTTATGATTTCACTGGAATCCAACGTGTTGATGGAAAAAGATACATCAGGATACTTTGCAGAGAATCCTGAAAGCACATCAGGAACTATAGTCAACGACGGGATAGTGCTACAACCAATTATTAGTTCACCCACTACCTTATCTCGAAGCAACTCAATAGAAGCCTTTGCCTGATCAAGATTCTCAAATATCGCAACTGCCCCACGATACAAGACATGGCCAGCCTGGGTTGGAATGACTTTTCTCCCTAAACGATCAAAAAGTCGTACACCAAGCTGCTCTTCAAGGTTTGCCACATGGGAACTGATAGTTGGCTGAGATAAAAACATGACTTCTCCGGCTTTGGAAAAGTTCTGCATCTCATACACTTTACAAAAAGCATCTAACTTTCGAATATCCATATACCACTCGATTTAACCTATTGAAAAGATCGATAGCTATAAGCAAAAAAAGGCGGACGTTACCGTCCGCCTTAATGACTTATTCTTCGCCCTTCTCTTCAGTCTTAGGAGCTTCAGGAGCTTCTTCGACAGGAGCTTCGGCTTGAGCCTTTTTGGTCAGTTCGATAATGACCATCGGAGCGCAATCGCCTTTGCGGGGCTGAGCGAGCTTGATAATACGAGTATACCCACCGGTTCCGCCTTCAAAGCGAGGACCGATTTCGTCAAACAAACGCTGCACCATCTGATGGCTACCAAGGACTTTGTAAGCCTGGCGGCGGGTGTGCAGGTCATTGCGAAGAGCCAGCGTGATGAGCTTGTCAACAATGCGACGCAGTTCTTTAGCTTTGGCTTCAGTGGTTCGGATCTGCTCGTAGGTCATGAGCGCGCGGGCCATGTTTTTGAACATGGCAGCGCGGTGAGTATTGGACCGATTCAGTTTACGACCGGACTTTCTATGCCTCATTTTTCTCTTTCCTCTTCAACCATTCCTGGTATTTCTTGTCAAAATCCTCAACGGTCATACCGAACTTAAGCTGCATTCCATCCAAGACTCGACGAATCTCATCAAGAGACTTACGACCGAAGTTCTTGGTCTTCAGCATGGCCTGTTCTGTACGCTGGACCAACTCTCCCACCAACTGAATATTGGCAGCCTTCAAGCAATTGGTTGCTCGAACAGAGAGTTCGAGTTCATCAATGGACTTGAAGAGATTGGGGTTCAGATCGATGGAATCTTCTTCTTCCTCTTGGGCTTCGGAAGACAGCTCATCGAAGTTAATGAACACAGAGAGTTGATCTTTCAGGATCTTGGCACTGTATGCACAGGCATCCTCTGGAGTCACGGAACCGTCGGTCCAGACTTCAAGGATGAGTTTATCATAGTTCGTCATCTGACCGACACGAGCCTGCTCCACAGAGTAAGCTACCTTCTTTACAGGAGAGTAGCTCGCATCAAGGATCATGGAACCGATCTCATCGGTCAAACCTTCATGCATGTCAGCGGGGACGTAACCTTTGCCCATGCGCACTTCGATCTCCATTTTGAACGGACGATCTTCAGTGAGAGTGGCAATAAGCTGATCGGAGTTCAGAACCTTTGCATTCTGATTCTCCTGAATCATGCTCGCTGTGACCGGGCCTTTTTTGTTGGCTTCGAGAACCAACCGCTGAGGCTCATCAGTGGTCATAGCTATACGAACCTGCTTCAGGTTCAATACGACCTCGGTCATATCTTCGAGCACACCAGGAAGTGTGGTGAACTCATGCTGCACGCCCTCAATAGAGGCGGCAACAATGGCACACCCCTGCATAGAGGACAGAAGGACCCGGCGCATGGCATTACCAATGGTAGTAGCATAACCGCGCTCAAGGGGTTCACAGATGAACTTGCCGTAATTCTCACCGGACTTTGGGTCACGGATGAGCTTTTCAGGTTTGACCAGTTCACTCCAGTTGCGGGTGTTGATTAATTTGTCGCCGTTCTCAATAAGCATGAAGTCCCCTATTTACTTGGAGTACAATTCGACGATGAGCTGCTCGTTGATCGGGAACTGAATGTCTTCCCGGCTAGGCATAGCCTTGACAGTACCCTTGAAGTTGGGACCATCGGATTCGAGCCATTCAGGGCAACCGCGACGAGCGATAACTTCCTGGGCCTCACCAATGACAGGGATCTTGCGAGCTTCTTCACGGACCTCGATAACGTCTTCGGGCTTAACCTGCATGGAAGGGACGTTTACGCGACGGCCGTTCAGCATGAAAATACCATGACGTACAAGCTGACGAGCCTGATCACGGGAATTAGCAAAACCAAGACGGAAAATCACGTTGTCCAGTCGGCGCTCGAGGAGCATCAACAGGTTATGACCGGTTACACCCTTCATGCCGTCGGCACGATGGTAGTAATCACGGAACTGTCCTTCGAGAACTCCATACATGCGACGCACTTTCTGCTTCTCACGAAGCTGAATTGCGTAGTCACTCATCTTGTGACGCATGCGACCGGAATGTCCCGGAGGGTACGGACGCTTTTCATAAGCGCATTTATCAGTGTAGCAGCGGTCGCCCTTCAGGAAGAGTTTCTCTCCCTCGCGACGGCACAGCTTGCATTTAGCTTGAGTATATCTTGCCACGATACTTCTCCTTAATTAGACCCTGCGGCGTTTGGGCGGACGGCAACCATTATG
>DONH01000007.1 GCA_003509235.1 Planctomycetaceae bacterium | reverse complement strand
CACACCATATTCAGCCAATATTTTTTTCCATCGTCATCGTGAAAAAGTGATGGGTCAAAGCCTGAAGAATTGATATAGACCGGTTCCGACCAAGGGCCATAAATGGAAGGAGATGTAATCAGAAAGTTCGGCGTGTCTTTGGTGGCGGCCTCGTGCTGATGCACGACCGTATAACAAAGATAAAAAAGGTCTTTGTAATGGCTTAGGGCTGGGGCCCAAACGCCGCCGGAACTAGGGACACCTTGGAGATCGAGCAGACGTTTTTCGTCCAATACATGGGTGATGAGGTTCCAATGAACAAGATCACGAGAATGATGAATCTGGACACCGGGAAACCATTCGAAGGTCGATGTGGCGATGTAAAAGTCATTACCAACCCGACAGATTGATGGGTCAGGGTTAAACCCTGGTAAAATAGGGTTCCTAATATGTGTCATTTTCCCGTAGTAATACCTGGATAAAAAATGCAACAACGTAAAAGTTTATTGCCCATGCAGCCCCGTGACATCAGTCTACCATCCAATGAATTATCAACCTACAGGATTGCTGTGGAAACGATAGCTATCGGATTTTTAGCTTGCTGAAACCGTTTTCGTATTACAAAAGTACTGCGGTTTCCACTTGCCGAAACTCCTGTTTGCAGCATCTATCGCTTAATCTAAGGCAGGTGGCGAACTAACGCCCACTCGATCGATAGCAGTGAGTACCTGCGATTCAGTTACAAGATCGCGCAAAATGATAGGTGGGACCTTTGGTGAGTCTTGTGTGGTTGGTGGAAAAAAGGCGAGCACCGGTATTGATTTGCTATCGAGGCTTTCCAACATCGCTTTGATCTCGGGAGATCCGTCAGTCCAGTCGGCAAGCATCGGAACAATCCCTTGCTCCTGCAAGGCATTCTTCACCTTGGGTGTTTCAATAGCAAAATTGAGATTGTATTTGCAAGTGAGGCACCAGTCGGCAGAAAAGTCGACCATAACGGTTTCGCCCTGTTCTCGCAGTTGGGAGAGTCTTTTTTCGGAGAATGGTTCCCATTTGATAAGCGAGTCAACTGGACCAAGAAATGCGAATGCTGCTGTTCCGAGTGTGCCAGAAATTACGGCCGCCTGTGCCCACTGAATCACTCCCGCCATGCCACGTTTCTTCTGGGTTCTGCCAACCCACCAACATCCAGCCCAGATAGCTACAAGAAGTGCGAAGGTAGGGACAAAGTAGTTGTTGTCCAAAAAAGTGAAGAGAAAGACAACGGTGCCGAGCATGATAAAACCGAGCACTTCTTTGAGTGTTTCCATCCATTGACCAGGCTTAGGAACAAATCGGACGAGTGAGGGAAAAATTCCAACGATAAGGTAGGGAAGTGCCATTCCGGTTGCGATGGAAGCGAAGACAGCATAGGTGATACCAGTAGACTGCGTGAGTGTGAATCCGAAAACGGGCCCAAGAAAAGGTCCACTGCAGGGAGTTGCAAGAACAGTACTGAGAACACCTTTAAGAAACGATCCGGCGGGGCCTTCTTGTGTTTGAACTTTGCCAGCTGTCGATCCTATAAAACCAGGAATGGGTAGTTCCCATACCCCAAGAAATGACAGGGCAAAGCTGAAGACAATTGCCGACATCGTAATGTTGAAGCCGGAAGAGGTGAACTGTTCTCCCCATGCAAGGTTGTTGCCGGCAAGCCCAAGGTTTGCTGCTACGCTCGCTGTTGCAAGAACGAAGAAAACCGCATACAAACCTGCACAATACCAGAGATTGAGTTGAAAAATTTCCTGTCGTGCTCGCCCAGACTGCTGCGCAAACGACATGAGTTTCAGCCCAAGCACTGGTAGCACGCATGGCATAAGATTAAGAATGAGTCCACCTACCAAGCCCGCAAGCAAGGCAAGCGGAAGAGATAGGGTCTGTTTTCCCGGTGTTTCATTGGATGGGGTTTTGGCACTTGATTGCGGCTTTATTTGGGAGGGTAGAGTGATAACCGCAGGTTTCTGTGACGCTTCCCCATAGCGACTATCCGAGAAGGCAAGAGATGGTGAGTCTGTGTCGTTGTCGGGAAGACCTATACGCAGCCGGCTCGCCCACGGGGGGTCACATGTGATGTCACTACATGTTTGATACCCAATGATGACTTCAAGCTGATTGTCACTGTCTGATGGGTCAAAAGTTTTGTTCTCTGGTGATTCGACCTGTACCGTAAAAACGATTGGTCCTTCTACAGCTCCAGCTGCGCGGAGTTCCGGGTCGCTAACGAGGTTTGGCTCCCCGGCGAGGATTCCACAGACCTTAATGTGCCCATTTGGTACGAGAGAGACTATGGAAGGTTTACCCTGACCAACCTCTGATGTTGCATCACTCTTTGGGGCATAGAGGTGCCACCCCGCCTCTGGTATGAGTTCGACACGGATTGGCCAGAAGCTACAGTTGTTCGAATTTTTTGTAATTTGGCCAATAGAACCTCGAATAGCAAGATGGCCCCGTTCGGGAAGATGCCGAATCCGTGGTGTTGATGCTTCTTCCTCGGCGTCGGACATGTCAGCTGTAAATGCAATGGTCTGTGGGGGAATACAGGCGTTGTCCTCACAAAGCTGGAGGCTTACCTTACCAGTGATCGCGGTTCCTTCCGCTTGTTTGTTTTTTTCAAGTGGTGCTCTCCATACGACCTTTCCAGTGTGTTCTTCAACAACTAAACCCTCCCACCCAGACACTCCACTTATAGTCTTTTTGGTAGGGGGAGGCTCCGCAATAAAAGAGGAGGTTGGTAAAAATGCAGACGTCTGATCGATTGATATCCTGGTTGGTCTTGGACCGCCCGGTTTTTGATCGAGAGAATACAAGTGCCAGCCCGGACCGAGTTCAGCAGTTACAATGAGAACATCTGAACCCGCCCGATTTTCGACCCGGGCGGAGATTGCAACCGGGTCTTGTCTCTGGGGAATTGGACGAAGCAGTGCGTCGGCAGTAAACGGATTTATT
>DONH01000108.1 GCA_003509235.1 Planctomycetaceae bacterium | reverse complement strand
CGCTCCATCCCTCGACACGGTGGGGGATTGTTCCGGACACCAGAGGAACCTCGACAAGGTTCTTCATACCGTCCTTAATCCCCTTCTCTACCGCAGGAGGTACTTCGTTTGCCTTTCCATACCCGCAGCCAACCTTGCCCTTCCCGTTCCCAACAACAACGAGGCCTGCAAAGCTAAAACGCCGACCGCCTTTGACAACAGTCGCACATCGACGAACCTTCACGACTCTTTCAGTGAATTCGCCACCCGCCCGGGACTCTCGTCCACCTGCCCGGGATTCTCGTCCACCTGATGTGTTTGCTGCCACGCTTAATCTCCTGAAAAATTTTTGCTTAGAATTCTAATCCTGCTTCACGTGCAGCATCAGCCAACGCTGCAACACGACCGTGATACTGGCACGAACCACGATCAAAACAGACTCGTGATATCCCTGCTGCTTTCGCCCGTTCAGCAACAGCCTTGCCAATGGCAACGGCAGCGCTGCGATTACCACCAAAAGTAACATCTGACTTAAGTTGCGGCTCAACTGTCGCTGCTGCGACAACCGTTTTGCCAGATGCGTCATCAATTACTTGTGCGTAAATGTGTTTGTGACTGCGGCGCACGGATAGCCGCGGCCGTTCCGATGTACCTCGAAGCGGTTTACGAACGCGATGACGACGACGTGTTCGCTGTCGCAGAATTGATTTCGCATGATCCATTTCAATTTCTCCTCGTTAGCACGCTATCAGCCGCACTGGGCACCCTGCGTTATTTCGTGACTGCCTTACCTGCCTTGCGACGAACTTGTTCATTTTCATAACGGATTCCTTTTCCTTTATACGGTTCCGGCTTCCGAAGCGAACGAACTTCTGCAGCAAACTGCCCAACCAACTGCTTGTCGATGCCTTTAATGTTGATATGAGTCTGGTCAGGGCAGGAAACATTTAAACCCTTTGGAACTGGAACGTGAAGTTCGTTCGCAAAACCAACTCGTAATTGCAGCACATCTTTTTGCAAAATTGCAAGATAACCCACTCCAACGATCTCTAGTCGTTTTTCAAAACCCTTGGTGACCCCCTGAACCATATTATTGACTAACGCTCGAGTCAGTCCGTGCAATGATCTCGACATCTTCGCATCGTCACCCCTTGAAACACGGATGAGTGCTGCAGAATCATCTACATCCACATTTATTGCAGGGTGATGCTCATGCTCCAACTTGCCAAGTGGACCCTCAACCGATACTAAACGGCTGTCGACCTTCACATTGACACCCTGAGGGATGGCAACGGGCGACTTACCTATTCGTGACATGCTGGAAACCTTTCTCTCGACTCAGCGCAACCATCGGACTGAGTGCATCAATACCAAACTTAACAATTGCTTTCTCAAAACTCACCACAGTTCACACAAAACTTCACCACCAAGCTTTCTCTGTCGAGCCTCTCTGTCACTCACAACACCACTCGAGGTGGAGAGGATTGTGATACCGAGCCCGTTAAGAATGGGCCGCAGACGAGACGACCTGCTGTAGACACGCCTGCCTGGTGTACTAATCCTTTTGATATGACGGATTAACCGCTCACCATTCGGACCATACTTTAATTCAAGTTGGAGCACCGGAGCCGGCGTAGATTCGACTTCTCGCCAATCCCAAATGAATCCTTCTTTTTTCAATACATCAGCCAGGCCACGCTTTACCTTCGAAAAGGGCACGTCTACCGTTGGCCGTTCAACACGAACAGCGTTTCGGATACGAGTGAGCATGTCGGCTATCGGGTCGGTCATCATATGATTTCGTTCCTACCAACTGGCCTTACGAACACCCGGAATGTTGCCTTGATCAGCCAACTTCCGGAAACAAATGCGACAGATTCCAAACTTGCGGTAAACCGCTCGAGGCCTGCCACACAGCATGCAACGACGAATAGTTCGGGTCGAAAATTTTGGTGGCCGCTCTGCAGCGGCAATTTTGGATTTACTTGCCATAATCTTTATCAACCGTCACTACTAAGCACTGACGGCATTAGGTTATTTGCAGAACTGCTACGCCGCAGTTCCTCCTTCCTCCTCAGTCTTTTTCATAGGAAGCCCCATCGCTCGCAATAGAACTCGGGCATCATCATCACAATGAGCTGTCGTCACCAAGGTAATATTCATGCCCTGAGGGCGAGTGAACTTGTCTGGATTGATTTCCGGAAAAACCATTTGCTCAGTTAGCCCGAGACTGTAATTACCGCAACCATCAAAAGCTGTAGCCGAAAGGCCACGAAAGTCCCGAACTCGTGGAAGCGCCAACGCAATCAGACGATCGAGAAACTCGTACATTCTGCGTCCCCTCAGAGTCACTTTGCATCCAATCGGCAAATCCTCTCGCAACTTGAATCCGGAAACAGCCTTTCTCGACAACGTTGCTATAGGCTTCTGCCCTGCTATTTGGGTAAGCGCTGCCATAGCCTCTTCAAGATGTTTTTTCTCTGTAACTGCCGTCCCGACACCCATGTTGATTACGATTTTCTCGATCTGAGGAATCGCGTGAGGGTTCTTCTTGGAAAGCTCTTCTGCAAGTGCAGGGCGGACTGTCGTATTGTAAAGTTCCTGCAGCCTCGGTGTTCCCGCGGCGGATTCACTACCTGAACCTTTTGCAGATTTTGACTTTTTTGCCATTTCCGTTTCCCTTGATTCAACCGTATCCGAAAATCTTTTGTATTGCCTGTTTTTTACCGACGCCAACACTTACCTACGAACCACCAAATTCCTTCGGCTGTTTTCAGCCAGTTCTCGACCGGCCTATCTCGCCTTGCTCACTACCACACTTCCGACAGACCCGTTTTTTTGATCCATCGGTCAGAGAAACACCAAGCCGTGATGCCCTTCCACAGTCCGCACAGTAGAACAATACGTTTGACGCATCGATTGGCATCTCTTTACTAAGACGCCCCCCTTGGGGATTCTTCTGACTTCTTTTTATATGACGATAGACCCGGTTGACGCCCTCAACGACGAGTTTGCTGTTTGCAGAATCAACCGAGAGGACTCGTGCACGCGTGCCGCGCGAGTTGCCCGATTGAACTTCAACTGTGTCACCTGTACGAATCAACATCAAATTACCTCACTTGCAAGACTCACAATTTTCATGAAATTACGGTCTCGCAACTCACGGGCTACAGCACCAAAGATTCGAGTACCCCTAGGATTTTTATCGCTATCTACAATCACGCAAGCATTTGAATCAAACCGTACATAACTCCCATCAGTCCGGCGAGTCGGACTCTTACAACGGACAATAACCGCTTTCACAACTGCCTTCTTTTTGACATCACTTCCAGGAATAACGCTTTTCACGCTGCAGACAATTACGTCGCCAAGGCCAGCGGTTCGCTTCTTGCTACCGCCGAGGACCTTGAAGCACATAACTTCTTTTGCACCTGTGTTATCAGCGACTGTGAGCCGCGACTGCATCTGAATCATTCGTCGACTCCCTTTTTATCATCTGCACCGCCTGCAGTCGCCTCGCTAGCCTGACCTGTTGCCTTTGCTTCTTCGTCACGAACTGATGCCTCTCGCATCTCCGTGGCTCTTGCTCCAGACCGCAATGCTGCCAAGTCGACAGCCGTACTTTTTGCAACAACCCGAACCAATTCCCAACGTTTTGTCTTACTTCGTGGAGGACACTCCATGATCTCAACGAGATCACCAGGCGCCGACTCCTCCGCCTCATCGTGTACATGGCAGACAGTTCGGCTATGCAAAATTCGGCCATATTTCGGATGGCGAATAATACGAGGAATCTCCACCCGTCGTGTTTTACTTGCTGCAGCACTTGTTACTGTGCCGGTTTCAACTTTTTTTGGCATACCTGTTTGTCCTAGCGGGCTTGTACCGCTGATTACGTTTTTGTTTTTTATTGACTAAAGCCACTGATGTGCTTTCCTGCCTTCTTTCAAACTTTATTCTTAACTATTACTCACTTTAGAAGTTGGATCAGCGTCCGCACTTGTTCCTTCACCGGAAACACCCGCCTCCCGACTCCGCTCTCCTAAAACCGTCTGACAACGAGCAATAAGCTTCCTCTGTTTTCGCATTTCAGACGGAGCTGCAAGCTTTTCTGTCTGAGACTGGATCCGCAGACGAAACAGGGATTCAGCCGCATCCTTCCAGACAAGCCGAATCTGCTCGTCACTCATTTCTCGTAATTCTATTGCCTTCGTCATCGCTTAATTTCTTTTCTGAACATGAGACCGTCGGACTCGTTGGACATGCCGAACTCGGATTCTCCTGACCTACATTGTCCTCTTTTTAACCATTCGCACTCGCACCGGCATCTTGTGAGCAAGACGTGCAAAACACACCTTTGCAACATCTTCAGTCACACCACCAATCTCAAAGAGAACCGTCCCTGGACGAATAACCGCAGCCCAGAAATCAGGTTCTCCCTTCCCTTTACCCATACGGGTTTCCAATGGAATGGAGGTAATTGATTTGTGTGGAAACACGCGTATGTATAGTCGTCCACCGCCCCGCAGATACTGCTGGGCAGCGATTCGGCCGGCTTCAATCGTGGCAGCAGGAAGCCATCCCGGCTGTTCGGCCTGGAGGCCGAATTCACCGAAGATGACCCTGTTTCCACGGGTCGCCTCACCTTTTATACGACCTCTTTGGCTTTTTCGGTGTTTGACCCTCTTGGGCATCAGCGGCATCGCCGTTCTCCTCGTACATCCCTTGGTTCACCCACACCTGAACACCGATGTGTCCCTGTGCTGTGAGTGCTTCACAAAACCCGTAATCGATCTTTGCTCGTATTGTTGACAGTGGCATCGACCCTGCAATGCTTTTCTCACGTCGGGACATTTCGGCCCCACCTAGCCTACCTGCCAACTGAATCTTGACGCCTTTCGCGCCGGCATCCATTGTGGATTCAATTGTTCGTTTCAATGTCCTTCGAAAGGCCGCTCGTTTTACCAACTGATCTGCGATATCTTCTGCGACAAGTTGCGCCTGAATTTCAGGTCGCGTAATCTCTTCAACCTTCAGGTTCACTCTTCGACCAAGCAGTTCCTGCAACTCATCTTGCAAACGATCAACCTCTTGGCCCTTTCGGCCAATGATCACACCAGGACGAGCAGAATGAAGAATGACCTTCACCTCGTCCCGTGTTCGTTCTATCTCGACCTTTGCAATAGCCGCTGAACGATACTTCTTCTTCATGAAGCGACGAACTTTAAAGTCTTCGAGTAGCAAGCCTCGAAACTCTTTCTTGGGCGCGTACCAACGGCTTTTCCACGGCTCGGTAATGCCGGTGCGGAATCCAGTTGGATTTACTTTTTGACCCATTTTCTATTTCCCTTTTGTGTTTTCCGAGTTACCAGTCAACGACCGTGGCTATTGCTCAGTTTCTGCCTCACCAGAAGTTTGGATGCCGTCGGAACTTGCCACGGCGACCGTATCTAGTGAAACCTTAATGTGTGACATCCTTTTCTTGATTTCGTAGGCCATGCCACGCGCTCTTGGCTGATACCGCTTAAACATCGGCCCGCCATCGATTCGTGCATCGACCACGACAAGATCATCGACACCCGGAGCCTGCTGATGTTCAGCATTCCCAAGTGCACTTTTAATAACTTTCTCCAACATCCGCGCACCACGGTGAGGCTGGAAACGCAGGATATCCAATGCTTCGTCTGCAAACTTGCCGCGAACAAGGCTGGCAAGATGCCGCACTTTACGGGCACTGATCCGGGCGTATTTGTGCGTTGCTGTATAGGCCATGAATACCTCGTTACTTTCCCTTCCCACCATGACCCCGAAAGGTACGGCTGGGTGAAAACTCTCCAAGTTTGTGACCAACCATGTCTTCTGTCACAAACACCTTCAGGTGCTGCTTACCATTATGAACCATGAAGGTCAGCCCAATAAATTCGGGCACAATCGTACAAGCACGTGACCATGTCTTGATTGGGTCACGATCACCACCAGACAGTTGCTTCTCGACTTTTTCATAAAGCCGAGGATCAACGAATGGTCCTTTTTTCGAACTGCGTCCCATGATCTACCTTCCAGTTGCCTTAGTCACACCTACGTTTCGCTTTTTTTGTCTATTCTTGAAATTTGTCTCTACTTCACCCGAATCTGCCCGTACCGCTTACTCTTTCGGCGACGGATAATTGATGCACCTGATGGCTTCCGAGGCTTTCTCGTTCCGCCACCCTTCGCACTTTTACCTGTAGGGCTGACAGGATGACGACCACCTTTTGTTCTTCCCTCACCACCACCATGCGGATGATCAATCGGGTTCATTGCTGTGCCACGGACATGAGGTCGCCTACCGAGCCAACGGCTTCGACCAGCTTTTCCGAGCCGAACATTCATATGCTCTGAGTTTCCGATAGCGCCGATAGTTGCACGGCAGGCTGCCAGAACACGACGAATTTCACCGGAGGGCAGGGAAATCTGAGCCCACCCTGCTTCGCGAGCCATAAGCGTGGCTGATGTTCCTGCCGACCTACAGAGCCGACCACCACGTCCAGGCTGAAGTTCGATGTTGTGGATTGTGGTACTCAGAGGAATTGCCGATAAAGGTAACGAATTGCCAACTTCAGGACTTGCATCCGCGCCACTCACAACCGTGCTACCAACTTCAAGCCCATCGGGGGACAGAATAAATCGCTTCTCGCCATCGACATAGTTAATAAGAGCTATGCGGCATGTTCGATTTGGATCGTACTGGACAGAGTCAACTTTGCCAGGAATACCATCTTTGTTGCGACGAAAATCAATAAGACGGTAATGCTGCATATGGCCGCCACCGCGATGACGCGCTGTAATTTTTCCTTGATTATTCCGGCCACCGGTTTTTTTCTTTCGAACTCGCAAGTTTTTAGGAACACCTGCACCAGGGGTCAATTCAGCAAAGTCCGACACACTCGCGGTGCGGCGTCCGGCACTTGTCGGCTTGTAAATTCGAATTCCCATTAGTCAGTACTTCCCGTCGCTATGTTTTTTTAACCTGTACAAAAAATCGTTGTTGCAAAACCTAAAAGAGCGTAATCTTGTCCTCTGCATTGAGCGTCACAATTGCTTTTTTCCATGGCTTCGTGCTTCCTCGCCGCATCCGACTGCGACGCATCTTCCCAAGCCTGTTCTGCACTGCCACCTTGCTGACTCGCACTTGAAACAGTTCTTCGATTGCATGGCGAACGTCCGCCTTACTTGCAGCTGTCGCAACTTCAAACGCATACGCATTATTGCGATTCGCACGATGCATACCCTTCTCTGTCACCAACGGCCGAATGATGACCTGATGGGGCGCTAGATTAGGATTCAGTTTTGGTGCTGGAGGGATAGGGACCGCCATGAGCTACGCTTCTCCTTCTTGCTTGCCTTGAGATGCCGCGCGACTACGAGCAGGAGCTTTTGCACTCTTGCGGCCACCCTGCTTGCGAGCTGACCTGGTTCGGCTGCTCTCACGAAGTCGTTTGGTCTCTTCCCGAAACGCATCTATTGCCGCAGTAGTCATCACGATCGCTCTCGGCTGGAGGATTGACAGGGCGTTCAGTTCAGCAACTGGCGAGACAGTAACGCCCTGAATATTTCGTGCGCTCTTCCAAAGGTTACCGTTATGGGCGTCCGAAGAAACCAGGACGGTTTTGCCGGCCAT
>DONH01000079.1 GCA_003509235.1 Planctomycetaceae bacterium | reverse complement strand
ATGGACATCCTGCGCGAAGTCGGATGCCAGGACATGCCATCCCTCATTGAACTGGTCCACGATGAAGACCCGGATATACGTATTTTTGCGGCAGACATCCTTGGTTCCACGGATAGCCTGCTAGCTGTTGAACCTTTGTGTGATGCATTGCTCAAGGACCCGGAAGTCAATGTTCGCTATCAGGCTGCCGTGAGTCTCGGCGAGTTGGGAATGGACGAAGCTGCTCCATGCCTGAACAAGGCGATCAACGATGAAGAGTGGGTCCAGTATTCGGTTATTGAAGCGTTGACCAAAATAGGCCACGCCAGCTCTGTTGATGCGCTGGTGAAGACGCTGGATAGCGCCTCAGATCTCGTGGCTTCCATGATCATCGATTCTCTTGGCGAAATGGGGAACGTCAAAGCCGTTTCCATGCTGCTGAAAAGGATCGATAACTCCCATACGGCTCTTCGCAATAAGATAGTTAAATCCGTTGTAAAAATTCTTGGTGGCAAGTCACTGACATTGCTTAGTGACGAAGAGCGAGCACGTTTCCGAGAATATCTTCTTGTCGCCCTTGAGGACGAAGATGAAGAAACGCAGGATGCGGCAATTCAGGGATTGGCTTATGTGGGCGGTGAAAAAGCTTCCGAAGGGATGCTCAAGATTGCTCAGTCTCTTGATCCCGATGTCGATCACGAGCGATTGGCGGTGACCATAGACAGCCTTTCGCACATCGGTGTTACGGATGCGTTGAAAAAAGGTGTGTTCGACGAAGATCAAAAGGTCGCTCAGGTGGCTGTACAGGTTCTTTCGAGGATCAGCCCCAACGCCTGCACGGAAGACTTGGAAGTCTGCAATCTTCTCATTGATGCCTTTTGGAGAGTTGGATTGCAGGTACAGCGGCAGATTGTAGCCATTGCAGCAGAGCAGGCCAATGAGTCATCCAAAGACTTCTTTATCCGAATTCTTGAAGAGCACACAGATGGTACTGTCTTGAAGTCCGCAGCCTATCTCCTTGGAGAAAAGCTGCAACTTGAAGAGTGTGCCCATTTGATTTTCCCCCTGCTCGGCCATCAGTATGATGACGTCAAGGAGGCGGCTCTTGATGCCTGTATAGCCATTGGAACTACTGAAGTTCAAGATCGTTTCAAAGAGATGTTCGAGAGCGAGGATCCATTGAATCGCCTTATGGCAACGTATGCATTGAGTCGTATTGATGCTCAGGATAATATTGCCATTCTTAAAAAAGCCCTGGAAGACGAAATCCCGGATATTCGCAAGGTAGCTGTCGAGGCCATGGCCGAAGGGTGCCAGGTCGATGATGACTGGCGAGCCCTGGTTTTGGGGAGGCTGAATGACGAGAGTAAGGACGTTCGCCTGACAGTGGTTGAGATACTGGGCAAGTGCTTCAATGAATCTTTTGTCAAAGAACTGGTCGGCGCTTTGGACGATGAAGATGACTGGGTTAAGATTCGTGCAGTGGATGCCTTGAGCGAGCACCGTTGTCAGGAAGCTGTGGGCAAACTCATCGAGATGCTTGATAATCCCAACCGTTTTGTCGTCATGAAAGTCATCGAGTCGCTGGGAATCATTGGTGGTTCGGATGCCTTCAGGGCTTTGCTCGCCATAACTGATAGTGACGAGTATGAGCTGGTAAGCGCTGCTGAGAACGCCATAAATAATATTCAGGACTCCCAGGAGTAGGCGGGGCATGTCGTCGCTTTTTTCAAAGACAATCACCCTTGGCAAGGACATCAAGGTCTCTGACTTGGAGTTCCAGAGCTTAAGGGACTATATTTATGAGCAATGTGGAATCTACATTGCTGATAATCGTAAATACTTGCTGGAAAATCGACTTGGGAACAGGCTGAAGAAGCTCAATCTCAAGAGTTTTGACGAGTATTACAATTACTTGAAGTTTGATGTTGGTAAGGACCGGGAGTTGAAAAAACTCTTTGAAGTCATAACAACCAATGAAACAAGTTTTTATCGAAACCCGCCTCAGCTTGAAGTGTTTCAGCATAATATCCTGAAGGATGTGCTGGCTGGGTGCAGGAAGAAAGGCAGAAAGTTGCGTATATGGTCGGCGGGCTGTTCCACAGGTGAAGAGCCATATACTATCGCGATCATACTGCATGAAATACTGAAGTCGGAAATCAGTCAGTGGGATATCAAAATTACTGCTAACGATTTGTCCGAGCGCGTGTTGGAGTCTGCTCGTCGCGGTCTATACAACGACTATACGCTTCGGACCACGCCGCCGGAAATTGCTCAACGGTATTTCGACATGGACAACGGGAGCAACTCGATCAAGCCGGAAGTGAAGAAACTGGTTCAGTTCAGTCAAATCAACTTGAAGGATCGTGGTCAAATCCGGCGTATTGAGCGATCTGATATTGTGTTTTGTCGTAATGTTATCATATACTTCGACGATGACATGAAAAAACAGGTTATCAGTTCATTTTATGACAACCTTGTCCCTGGCGGTTATTTGGTTATTGGGCATTCCGAATCGCTACACAATATATCACGGGCTTTTAAGCCTGTGCATCATCCGGGAGCTATCATTTACAAGAAGGAAGACTAGCTTTTCCCTTCTTGGTTCCGGATTAATGCAAAACTGGCAACATGGTAGATAAACAGGCATAGTTACCTGAGCAATAGAGAACACACAATCCGCGTAACGGAGGTAACGAAGAGTTATGGCGAAACATATACTCATAGTGGACGATTCGAAAACCGTACGTAACCTCGTAGCTTTTATAATGAAAAAGGAAGGCTTCAAAGTCACTTCCGCTGAAGATGGGCTGGATGGCCTCGAGAAACTCTATAGCGCATCTGAAGTCGATCTGATTGTTTCAGATGTCAACATGCCGCGTATGGACGGGCTGACTTTCATTAAGACTGTGCGCGAACAGGATGCCTACAAGGACATACCTATTGTTGTCCTTTCCACCGAAGGTCAGGATAAGG
>DONH01000245.1 GCA_003509235.1 Planctomycetaceae bacterium | reverse complement strand
CGATTCAGCCACCGTGGCGCAACATGAGCCTTTAGGAGCAGTCCTTGGAATTGAACATAGTCGTTCCGAACAGGATTAAGTCAGCAGCCAAAGTTAGCCGTCACTTGATGTTTCTGCCTGTGATGTTTCTGCCGGTATAGCTTCTGCTGGTGCCGAATTTTCAGAATCAGAAACCTGTTTCTTGGAGAGTCCTATTTTTCGTTCTTCAATATCAACACGAAGAATCTTGACATCAATCGGATCACCAACCTGAACTAATTCCTCGGCATTTTCGATTTTATCATCGGATAGTTCTGAAATATGCAGAAGTCCTTCAAGGCCGTCTTCAAGGCCAACGAAAACACCAAAATTGGTAATCTTGGTAATTGTTCCATGAACGACATCATCAACCTTATATCTATCAGGAATGTCAGCGGTCCACGGATCGTCCTGCATCTGCTTCAGGCCCAACGCGATACGCCGCCGCTGTTGATCAACAGAGAGCACCTTGCACTCAATCTCCTGACCCTTATCAACCATTTCACTTGGATGGGTGACTTTGCGTGTCCAAGACATATCTGTGACATGGAGGAGGCCATCGATCCCCTCATCAATTTCGATGAAGGCTCCATAATTTGTCAGATTTCTCACAACACCCTTAACAATAGCGCCTGGTGGGTAATCTGCCGCTACTTTTTCCCAAGGATTCTGCTGCGTTTGTTTCATGCCTAGTGAAATCTCTTGTTTGTCCTCGTTAATAGCAAGGACAACAACTTCGACTTCATCACCAGGGGAAACAAGTTCACTCGGGTGGCTTACTCGCTTCGTCCAGCTCATTTCACTAATGTGAACGAGTCCTTCTACACCGTCTTCAAGTTTCACAAATGCGCCGTAGCTCATGACGTTTACGACGGCACCCTTGCAAATGGTTTCAACAGGATATCTCTCGGCAACCTTTGCCCATGGGCTCGGTGTTCGCTGCTTCATGCCCAGTGCAATTTTCTCACGATCACGGTCAATGTGTAGCACCTGAACTTCGATTTCCTGATCAATCGAAACCATTTCACTTGGGTGACCAATTCTTCCCCAACTCATGTCTGTAATATGGAGTAGACCGTCGATGCCTCCGAGATCGACGAAAGCGCCGAAGTCAGCAATATTCTTTACAATGCCTCGACGGACCTGTCCGACCTCAAGTGTTTCCATGAGTTGCTTCTTACGCTCAGAGCGTTCTTGTTCGATAAGTGCTCTACGGGAAACAACAATATTTCGACGAGCTTCGTCAATTTTCAAGACAAGGCACTGGATTGCTTTATTGCAATAGTCGCCTATATCAGCAGGCCGCCTGATATCAACCTGGCTAGCAGGAAGGAAGACATTCACTCCAGCGATATCAACAAGGAGTCCGCCTTTGATCTTCCGAAGGACAAATCCAGTTACAACGTCATCTTCACGAACGCTTGACATAACACGCAGCCAGTCTTCGATTCGACGGGCCTTGCGTTTTGAGAGAGTTATGAGGCCTCGGTGCTCATCAACAATATTCTCTTCAATGTCCTCGAGAAGGACCTTGATAACATCCCCAGCTTCTGGGGCGGGTTCTGTTTCATCCCATTCGTTTCGTGGGATATGGCCTTCACTCTTGTACCCAACATCAACAAGAACAAATTCATCGTCAACTCGTAAAATCTTTCCTTCAACAACACTATTGATTGCAAGAGAGGGAGCCTGGCCAACATCAAAATCGGCGGCATCACTTCCGCCCATTGCCAGATCAATTTCTTGTTCGAGTTCATCTCCTAAATCAAGTTCACGGATAAGATTTCGGTTGACCATACGTTCGCGGGGTTAGAGGAATGAATTGGGTTAAAATGCTTACAGAAAGTATTCCTCAACGACAGTGGCCGTTGGAATTCCTCTCTAATGCAAGTCTTGAAGTCTAGCAGGAGGGCCAATGCTGAACAATTGATGTGCATTCCGTGCGATGATAAAGACAAAGACTCATTCCCCAGACTTCCCAATCGCACCCATATAGGATCTTGGTATCGAACAGGTCAGGACTTGCCGATTGCTCAAATATGACTCAATTTTCGCTCCAAATCCGCAGTTTCGAGGATCTTTGTCGACGAGATCTTTTGCGGGTGCTTGCAGCGACAGCTGGAGGAGCGATTTCATGCAGGCAGCTTCTTAGTCAGTTTGAAGAGACGTCTTTGAACAGTCATGCTCCTCAGTTTGGCATGTCAGGTATTCAGCGATACCGGGTGGGTGTTCGTGTTGTAGCCCAAGGCGGACGTTGTCGAGATATTTATGCGACGTTGCCGGTACCTATGGATTGGCCAGAGCAGGGAGTGCGAATAGTCGACGAAGATACGACGACCGATATTAGACGGTTACGGTTCCGGGACCTTAATGGTGCGGCTCGACAAATGATTGTTGAGATACCCGATCTGGCTGCTGGGAGGGAAGCAAAAGCAATAGTGACATATGAACTCGAGCGTTCTGCGATCTTGGCACCACAAACAACAGATGACCTACAACTTCCATCCAAGTCTGATCATAACCTCCGGATATTTCTTCGACCAAGTCCCTACATTGAAAGTCGCAATACTTCGATTGTACGGCTCATGCGTGAGACAACAAAAGATGTGGAAGGCTGGAGCAAGGTAGAGGCTATTTATGATGTTGTACGTCAGCGTGTCGAATATCGTAACGGTGAATTGAAAGGTGCTGCTCGTGCTTTGGCAGATGGGTGGGGGGACTGCGAGGAACTCACCTGTTTGTTTATTGCGATGGCAAGAGCCGCTGGTATTCCTGCAAGGACGGTTTGGGTTGAGGGGCACTGTTACCCAGAGTTCTACCTTGTTTGCTCAGATGGCAATGGGTACTGGTACCCGTGTCAGGCAGCTGGAGCTCGGTCCTTTGGAAGCATGCCTGATCTCCTTCCGATCTTGCAGAAGGGTGATAACTTTCGAGACCCGGATCGTCCAGGCCGAAGTCTTCGATATGTTTCAGAGTTTATTCGCGGCTCTGCAATTGGAAACGCTGGCTCTCCTCGCGTTATCTGGGTTCGCGAAGGAGCCTAACTTCCGTTGGGACACTCAGGTCAGGCATCAGTAGTTTGCGGTGCAGTTGATTCCGACGGTGTATCCGATTCTTCGTTGAGGCCCAAAATTTCTGCATTATTTGGTTCCTGCTCATCAGTAACTGCTGGAGCAAACCACCTCGGCACGATAGGAAGGCCAGCCTCTTTCCAGAATGTTTCAAGGCGATCACCGGCCAAACGTACAATTCGCTCGCGGCCGATACCCTTTAGTGCTTCTCGGGTGGCCCACGGTGTAACCGGACCTTCGAAGCCTGCCTTCTCGGCAGTATTGAGAAGTTCTACACAATTAATCACTCCGGTTTCGCCTGGCATAAGTCTCTGGCTTGCAACAAGTTCATTTGCTGCAACGTCTGTTGGAGCATCAGATATGCGCAGTTCGACAATACGATTAGCCGGTAGTTGTGAAATTACAGACGCGGATTCACCGCCTACGTAAAGTGCCCAGTTATCAAGAACTACACCAATTGAATCATGAGAACTTGAAATAAGTCCGAGTAGTCCTTCATAGTTATGGATAAATTCATTTGAAAAAGTTGCTCTCCTCTCGGCCTCGGGAGCAATGGCAAGTCCAACTGCCACATCATGTTTCGCAGCCATGCTTCCAATCTGATCAAGACGACTTCGATGAAGCTCAAAAAGATCTTTGAAGGCATGCTCATCTGACCCCGGAACTACTGTTGCCGTGGCACGGCTACATTCAGTTGCTTGGGCCATCTCAAATAGTTTGGGAAGTTGTTCGGCCTCTGAGGCGAATGTTGCCTCGTCCGCAGCAAGCGTAATTGGTAGATGAATTGAGGAGGCTTGGAGTCGCGCACTCACCATGAGTCGGCGAGCATGTTCCACACCGTAGATCTCGGCTTGTTGGCAGAAGTCGAGGATATCGATATCCATGCCGTCGAAGCCAAAAGATAAAGCGAGTTCAATAAGTTCACTTGGACGTCCTGACAGTGGAAGACCAATGGTACTAAGGTTCCTGAACACGGAGGGGGAGCTCCTCTATCAAAAAAGGTGAGAGAAATGAATGATCGTCAAAATGAGGACACCCATGACTCACTGGATATACAATCAAATAAGATTATGCACAATTACGAGTCATTTTAGAAGCGGTCGCATTTTGATACGACATGCCTCGAGAGTATGAGCATTTTGCAACGCAGCGAAGCATTTTGCGTCAATTTTTAGCCGTTCGTCTCAGTCTGGGCGCGAACGCTACCTATGTACAACGTTATCTCGACATTTTTTTAATGAAAATGCGCTTCCGCAGTGCGGCTAATTTGAATCTTTTGGGTGACTTGCCCAAAAGGGCATAGGAAATGCACCATTTAAAAGCAGTTTCGACGAAGCCTCAATACCACCAAGTAACACCATTTTCTTTCCTACGAACGGTAGAGCAGAAAGGTTCTTTAGAATGAATACTCTTTTTCCGAATCGGAATTCGGTAAGAACCCGCTTCTGGCGGCGACGTGGTCAAACACGGCAGATTCGAGCAGCCCTTTCGGGCGGCCAGTACCGCGTTGAGCAACTTGAACCCCGGTACCTTCTTACGGCTGCTCCGTCAGCCTATGACACAGTTTCGGCTGACTGGTTTGAAACAGTCGCTGAGCGAAGTTTTTCCATAGAGTCATCTGCGGGTTCTTCTGTTACCGATCAGTTCAGCGCCTTGGGCGATGAAAGCAGTTCGACGAATTTTGAACAAAATAGCTGGATTGTGCGGCTTTCTCCATCTGTTTTGCAGACGGTGTCGCGAGTTAGCGATGCAATTGGGCTGTTCTCATCTGCGCCTGGTCTTCGAGTGCTTGGGGGTCTTGGTTTGCCTGGACAGCTTCTGTTGGAATCGTCTACGTGCTCATCGGAAGTATTGTCGTATCTGGAAGGCCACGGATTTGTCTCTTCGTTTGAACCTGATCTTCCTATCTCGGTTTCGACGTTTTCAGCGGCATCAACGCCGAATGACCCTCGCTATGGTGATCTTTATGGCCTTCATAATACGGGACAGAGTGGTGGTACGGTTGACGCAGACGTAGATGCCCCTGAAGCCTGGCAAGTGAGTACAGGTTCTCGCGATATTATTGTCGGTGTTGTGGACACAGGAATTGATTACAACCATCCCGATCTTGCTGCCAATATGTGGGTGAATCCTGGAGAGATTGCTGGCAACGGAATCGATGATGATGGGAATGGCTTTGTTGACGATGTGCACGGGTATGATTTCGCAAACGATGACGGCGATCCCTTTGATGACGAAGGACACGGTACACACTGTGCGGGAACTATTGGTGGCGTAGGCAACAATGGCCTAGGAGTCGCTGGCGTTAATTGGGAAGTTTCTCTCATGGGGCTCAAGTTCCTTGATGCCAATGGATCGGGTTCAACATCCGATGCAGTACAGGCCATTAATTACGCAACCATGATGAGGAATCAATATGGCCAGAATGTCAGAGTGACAAGTAACAGCTGGGGAGGTGGCGGATCAAGCAATGCGATGCGGCAAGCGATCGAGGCCGGCTCTGAAGCCGATATTCTCTTTGTTGCAGCAGCTGGGAATGACGGAATGAACAACGACAGCAATCCTCAGTACCCAGCCTCTTACACGAGTAATGCCGTTCTTTCAGTCGCTGCAACCGATCGAAATGACTCACTTGCCGGCTTTAGTAATTATGGTGCGACCAGTGTTGACTTGGCAGCGCCCGGTGTTGGTATCGTGAGCACTGTCCCAGCTGGTGGCTATTCATCGTTTAGTGGCACTAGCATGGCAACCCCTCATGTTGCTGGAGCTGCCGCGCTTGCCTTGGCAGTTGATCCCACCCTGACCGTGTCCCAACTGAGGACAGGACTTCTAGGAACAGTTGATGCGGTAGGGGGGTTGTCCGGCAAGACCGTGACAGGAGGCAGGCTTAATGTAGGGCGGCTTGTTGAAAGTCTTTCAAGTGATCCGACGGTCCCATTGCCTCCCTCTGGCCTAAATGCGAGTGATGGTACGACGCTTGGTTCAGTACAGATTTCTTGGGGATCGTCACTGTTTGCTGATAGTTACACATTGTGGAGAGGTGGAACAGATAATGTTTCGTCTGCGTCGGTAATCGCAGATAGTCTTTCCACCACAAGCTATCAGGACCTAGCGACGGATGTGAATGAAAGCTATTACTACTGGGTGTCTGCTACAAATGCGCTCGGTACAAGTCCATTAAGTGATTCTGACAGCGGGTTCCATTCGCCAAGCCGATCGCCGAACGATGCATTTGTGGATGCAATTATTCTAGAAGGTAATCAGCTCGCCGCCTCAGGAACAAACCTCGACGCTACAGAAGAGTCTGGTGAGCCAACACATGCCGGGGTTGGGGGTGGCAAAAGCGTTTGGTGGAGGTGGACATCACCAGCTTCTGGAAGTGTTGAGATAAATACTGTGGGAAGTGGCTTTGATACCGTGCTCGCTGTGTATCAAGGATCACGTGTAGATGATTTAACACGAATTACGAGCAACGACGATATTGATTATGGAGTTGTGCTGCAAAGCCGCGTTACCTTTGAAGCAACGGCCGGGCAGGAGTACCAAATTGCAGTCGATGGATGGAGTGGAGCTACCGGGTCTATTGCGTTGGCTGTGACTCTTGACGCCCTCGCTGCCCCTGATCCGATCACCAATATTTCCCTTAGTAATTCCCAAGTTGACGAGAATCTGCCTGCGGGATCCCTCGTAGGCGTTCTTGAAGCAGCGGGCGGTGAAAACGTCAGGTATTCCTTGGCTCGGGGAAATGGTTCTGATGACAACAACAGGTTCTCAATAAGTGGGAACATCTTAAAGACATCTGACTATTTTGATTACGAAGCTGACAACTCATACACAATTCGAGTGAAAGCAGTTTCTGGTGATCATTCTTTTGAGAAGACGTTTGTTATTTCAGTTAGAGATCGGAATGATGCCCCAGCAGTCATTCTCTTGTCAGACGGAGTAATACCTGAGACGGCAGCGCCTGGCACATCTGTCGGGGAGTTCACGGTACTTGATGAGGACGTTGGTGACACTCACACGCTGTCGCTGGTGAATGGTGAAGGCAGTGATGACAATACGCTATTCGCAATTGACGGCAGTACTCTTGTGACAGCCGGACAATTCGATTTTGAGACGAGTGAATCGCATTCGATCAGGGTGCGTGCCACTGATGCCACGGGAGAGTCGGTGGACCGAGTCTTCACGATCGTTGTCACAGATGTTCCAGAGGGACTTCTTGTTGAGGAACTTGTTCCAGATCGAGATGGTTTTCATATTCGATTTACTGGCCAGCTCGATGTATCGAATCTTGATCTCCACAATAGAGTAGCAGCTCCTGAATTTCTCGACGTGACACTGCGGGATGGAACTGGAAATTTGATTGATTCAGCTATTGCCATTGACGATGACCAGAATGGTTTTCGTTTGGTGGTAAACAATGGCGTTCTGGATGCCGGTGAGCACACACTTACTATTCGGAGTGGAGATAGTGGAGTTGTGGCAGTGGATGGTCGGCTTCTTGATGGAAATAGTGACGGAGTGGTGGGTGACAACTACGTGTCAACATTTGTGATTGAGCCGCTGTCGGTCGGCACTGCGATTGTTGGTGTCCCAGGATTTTTTGAGACTGCAGGCCAAGAAGTTAATGTTCCAGCCTCCTCTGCTGGTGGCATTCCAATCGTTGTGACCGCACTGGAAGGCGTCATGTCACTTGATATGGAGTTATTTTACAACCCTGAATTACTTAATATTTCTGGTGTTGAATTAGCGGCAGGTATGCCTGCTGGTGCTTTGTCATTAATCAATGTGCTTGAGCCAGGCCATGCCGTAGTTGGATTCTTTTCGCCGCAACCACTTGCAGCCGGAAGCTACGAGGTCGCTCGTCTTCTGGCCACAGTGCCAACGAATGCGGAAAAAGATCAAACTCATGTGCTTGATGTAAGAGGAGCGAGTCTAAATGAGGGCATGATTCCTGTTTTTGATGATGATGGAATTCATGTCGTAGCGGTTGGTAACAGAGCGCCAACAGGGATTGTTCTCTCCTCGACCACTGTTGTCGAGAACAGCCCGGCTGGCACTGTCATTGGATTGCTGGAAGCCATTGATCCTGATTATGGAGATTCGTTCACCTTTGAGCTTGTGGCCGGAGAAGGCGATAGTGACAACGCGTTGATCTCAGTTGATGGTAAGCAATTGATTACGACCACATCCCTTGATTTTGAGTCTGGTGCAACTCGAAGAATCCGTATTCGAGTGACTGATAATGAGGGAGAGTCCTTCGAGGAAATCATCTCTATTCAGATTGAAAACCAAGTCGAGACACTTTATGTCACTGAATTAGTAAGTGATACTGATGGTTTTCAGATTTCATTTAGCAGGCCAATCGATGTGAGTGTTGTCAATCTTTATGACGCCATGGAAGTCTATGGCGAAGCTGATTTAACTCTTCGTGGAGTGACAACGGGTGACGTGAGTGGATCATTAGTCATTGCTGACGATGGCCTTAGTATGCAGTTCGTTGCGAATGGTGCACTTGCGGCCGACACATATTCAATAGTTGTTCGCAGCGGGACCGATGCATTTCAAACAGTGAACGGAGAGTTG
>DONH01000173.1 GCA_003509235.1 Planctomycetaceae bacterium | reverse complement strand
TCACCACGCTTCTCAGCAATCCCCGCATTAAATAACTTGACTTCATCAAGCTCAAAACGTTTCACATTTTTTTCAAGGATACTGAATGTCTCAGGTGCCGGCTCAAAGCAATAGACCTTTGCCCTGGCACCCTTCTGCTTCGCGAATAAAGCAAAGAGCCCAATGTTAGCCCCTATATCAATGACTGTATCCCCGTCACTGATTTTAATGCCATGCCTCGCATAGACTTTGTCATCAAATATTTCTTTGTAGATGATGTCTGTTTCACCAGGATTCATGCAGTCGACGACGACGCCGTCTGCGAGTGTATGTTCTGTAGCCGCGACCATTTTTCTCAACCAATTCTTTCAATGCCTTTTCATACTGCGGCTTGTCCGATAGCGCCGCCTCTTTCAATTGCCATTGAGTGAAGGACGTAACCCAACACTCCAGCACCAAAACCAATACCTAAGACTGCTGTCCAAAAACCTACCGATGCATCTGGTACAAACTGATTAGCACCGAACGTAAGGCCAACAGCGATCAAAAAAGCAGGCACACCCACCGTCAACCCATTGACCCATGCCTTGCTGGCCCATTTTGTCCCCTCAACCAGAGCCGGTTTGACTACCCCTGCTCGTCTTTCCTTGACAGCGTTAAACCAACCAAAAAAAGTCGTCAACGTAGAAAGAAGAAGGCTCATTGGCAGAACAACAGACGCCACAGAGTGTGCCCCCGTCAGAGGAACCATATCCATACCCTTGAACACCCAGAATGGAATCATTGCATTAATCACAAGATTAATAAAAAAATCACGGGGGCCAGCTACCCGCCAGGCGAACTCCTTGACAGTCATCGGGCTACTCTTTGAATCATTTCGTTTTGCTGGTTCCATTTTGTTTCTTTTCATCACCTGAGTTTTTAAACGTGTACAGCCGCACCACCATCGACAGTGAGAACCTCACCCTGCACCATATCTGCCATTGGACTGGCTAAAAATGCAACAGCGTCAGCCACGTCATCAGCAGTGAGATCACGACCTCCAGTCATCGTTTTTGCTTGTCGCTCAGCAAACATCCGTTCGGCGTCCGGAAACCGCTTGGTGGAATCTGTCTCAACCAGACCGCTCTTTACAACATTTACATTGACGCCTCGATCGCCGATCTCTAGTGCAAGGTGTCTGGCTATGCTTTCCACAGCTGCTTTACTCGTGCCAACAAGGCCATAACTGGGAAGTGCAATCTGTGAGCCATGGCTCGATAGAGCAATGACTTTCGCTCGATCCTCAGATCGCTCAAGAAGAGGCATCGCCGCTTTCACGAGATGAACAATTGCCATGACATTAAGATTCATCGTTGCTTCAAAGTGCCGTGAGTTTGACTCCAAAAGGGGCCTGAATCCTCCACTTGCCGCATTACTTACAATCACATCAAGCCGCCCAACTTTTTCCCTGATGAAGTCAAGCATTGACTGGATATCTTCTTCTTCCGATACATCGGCCTTCACAATCCACGCTCTCCGTCCACGAGCACAGATTTCCAAAGCTGTATCTTCTGCAGCCGAGCGCGACGTGACATAATTTGTCACAACATCAGCACCAGCCTCAGCAAGCCGAATTGCACATGCCCGACCAATGCCTCGTGAACTTCCCGTAACGAGGGCAACACGCCCTTCAAGATTCAACATATTTCGCTCCATTTCATGGCTGAGTCGCGGCCAGTCGCGTATGCCACTGGGACCACCCCAGTTTGCTCAGCCGCGTGCCGCTGAAAGTGAAAAATTCGTTCTTCTCTTGCTGAAATCAATCCACCTTTAGGATGTGACACAGATTGCAAGCCAGCCTGTACACCTTCCAGAACTTGATTGTCTTCTTCCAACGCCTTCAAGAAGAATCGCCTACCCCAGTTTTTAAGTAGTTCAGAGGTCACCCAAGACACTGGATCTTTTTTCTCACCACGAAGAAAAAAGAACTGCCAGTAATTCATTGATTGAAAAGGTGTTATCGGCAGTATTGTCTGAACCCAATTAAATAAACCCATTCGAGCTATCACACAATTTGGATAGATGATGATATGCCTATACTCTGGATGTGGACTTACTTTCAAAAGCCGGCTTATTGTGGAAACACCTCCTCGAAGATGACTATGCTCTGATTCGTTGCGCTCGGTGTACCCCGACCAGGTATCATGCAAATCGTGGAAACACACATCAGCTGGTGGAAACGTGCGGAACGTACTCTTATGCACTTCTTCAAGGTGGTAACTCTCGAGAATGTTTTCTACAAGACTCTTCCAATTTGCTTTTACCACCTGTGGAGCCACAAGGAATCGCTGCCATTGGCCGCCAAAAAGATTTCTAATGTAGTCGTAATGGATTCCCAGAAATTCCCGAAGGGATTGGCCAGCACTATTCAGTGACACAAAAACAAGTTTTCCTACAATTTGCACCCGCCCCGAAAAATCAAGTCGCTCACTTTTCCTCTGTGAATTTATTGCTGCCATCCGAATACTTCGAGAAACGCGATCGATCTCGTACGTCTTCCCAAACATATCAAATCGATAGTTCTCTTTTCTCTGCGACAAGTCATCTACATTACCAATGCAGTGCCACGCGGGCATCATAAGTTTCTGCAGTTCACGCTCCAGCAAAATTGGATCACAGTAATGCACTGGAGCCAAAACATGCGGCAAATGAGACTCACTCTGAAACATGGCACACTCCTTCACAGGAAGACAACGGAGTTGGCGCTTCATCATGTTTTCGAATGACAAATTCTGGCTGTCTCATTTGCTGTACAACAAACTGCTGAAAATGAAAAATACGCTCCTCTCGAGCTGAAATCAGACCACCACTTGGCTGCTCATTTGCCGCCATGCCAGCCTGAACACCGGGCATAACAACGCCATCTTCACGCATGGCTTCTTTGAAAAATTTCCGCCCATGCCTTCCCACCAGAGTTGCCGCAAAATTAGCCCATGGCGTTTTCGAGTGACCTCGCAGATAAAATATTTGCCAGTAACTTATTGACTTACCAGGAGCAACGGGGAGTATCGTCTGCGCCCAGTTAAATAACGTCATCCGCGATGCCGCAAAATTGGGGTAACAGAATACATGATGGTATTCAGGGTTCGCCTTGACGTTCATAAGGCGAGCTAAGAAATCTGCCTGCTGTTGAACACGACTGTTCTCCTTAAGTGCATCTTCGGTGTACGTCGTTACTCGATCAAAAAGTGCATGATGGCAAGATTCGGCAGGAGCGAATTTCTTAAATGTATTTTTATGAACCTCTTCAAGGTGATAGCCTTCGAGAACATTCTCTGCGAGCACCTTCCAGTTGGCATCCACCTCCTGCTCAACGGTCAACAATGGTGCCCAGCGATCTGAGAAAAGATCTTCAAGGTAGGACCGCTGTCCGCCGAGCTGCTCATCTAAAGACCTTGGACTTGGAGAAAGTGATACAAATACAAGTTGGCCTACCACCTCCACTTGATAACGACGGAGCCCGAGAACACCTCGCTTAAGTGGGCGAAAACTTCGAGCATCAGGTATCCGTTTCGTATCGCCTTCTCTATCGTATTCCCATCCGTGATACTGGCACTTCAAAAGCGGCATTGT
>DONH01000325.1 GCA_003509235.1 Planctomycetaceae bacterium | reverse complement strand
TACGGAAGGGTTGCCAAGCGGTGCGAAGTGCATCGGCAAAAATCGCTCCATGAAGACTTTCAGTGAGCACACATTCAGACTGCGCGATATCTTCAAAAACCCGAAAGAATTCTTTACGCGGATCGATGAAATGAAGTTCGCCAACGTTCCCAATGGTTTCCCAGTCGATGGATGTCGCTGTCTGGTGATGAGGGATTACAGATATGCGATATTTTTTTGGTAATGCAAAGAGTTTCTTGAAGCGATCAGTCGCAAGGCAAAGGTACGCAGAGTCACCGATGCTTTTCCGCAGAGGTATATTGAGCGCTTTTGCAGTAAGAGGGCCTCGAACGGAGTAGATGCTGAATTTTCCGTCTACTTTCGGTGGGCGTTGGTAGCCAGTGCCTGTGCCCAAAACAATTTTTTCTGGAAGTTTTGGTAATTTTTGATTGAGGATTGTTCCAACGCCGAGGAACAGGCAGTCTTCATGGGTGTCGAAAAAAGATTCACCGAGCAGCGTTGGCCAAAGCCACGTGTTGAGATCATCACCGAAGTTGCCCAGAGGTGTTTTGCAGTAATGTAGCTTCATGTGTTTCAGGTTGCCGTTGTGCAGAGAGTACGTCTAGTTCGTGTACCGTCCGTAAGCGATGAGATTGAAAGAGTCGACTATGGCTAGTCAAAAATATTTAAGCTGCTCGCCCCCCCTTCGTTTGTACCAGGGTTTCAATTGGCGGGCGTGGTTCAAATCGAAGAAGGGATGGTTCTTGCGGAATGACCTGATTTGGGGTGTAGATATATTTATTTTTTTCTGTTGCCAGCGAGCGTTCGCAGGCTGTCGCGAGTCCCTGGCTCGTCTGTGTTTGCTTGGTGAAAAAGAGTTTTCTAATTTTCCAACGTTGTTGTCGTACAAGTCTTGGTTCGATGTAACTTTTTGTATGCGAAAGATGGAGCTGTATCAATGAGAATTTAAGCCAGCGTGAAGCGACGCCGTTGTTTCGTAGACGGACGCCAAGTTCACGGTCTTCACTTCCATATCCATACGACTCATTAAAACCATTCACGGATTCAATATCGTTTCGCCATAATGAAAAGTTGGCACCACGAAGAACACAGTATCGCCAGGTAAGAACGTTTAGAAAATTTTCGAAGATACTTGGTTGGAAACGGAGTGAATGCTTACGTGCTTTGGGCCAGGCAGGGGCGAGAAAGGAAGGACTGAATATCGTGTTTTCAGTAATTTGGGAATCAGTGAAAGTTTTGTAGACGTATTGTGGTACGTCGATGCCTGCTCCGGATAAGAATGTTTTTGGGCGGGCATGTTTCAGGTGTGATTCAACAAAGTCTCTTCGGGGAATGGTGTCTCCATCACAAAAAATAAGGTAGTCTCCATGGCAGTGTCGTACCGCGAGATTGAGAATGGTATTTTTCTGCCATCCACGGTCAGGGTGCCACACCGTCTCGATTGGAAGGGACGAGAAAGGCGGCTCGTTTAAAAAGAGATAGTCAGCTCGTCGTGACCCATCGTCAGCAATAATGATTTGCTCAGGGGAAATTGTTTGTGAGAGCATCCCAAGAAGGCACATACGCAATCCGGAAGGATTGTTGAACGTACTGATGACAGCTGAGACGTTCACGAATACAGGATCCTTGTGCAGAAAAAAGGATTTTTTCAAATATCCTCCACCATTAAGATGTCGGCTCTGAAGGGGAGGGTTCTGCAGACGATATTTTTTTATGGCAGATGTGCAGGTGTTTTGGTTTTCGTATTTAGCTCAGCATCATAAAGGCAATCGACATATAAAGGATAATGCCAACGACATCGACGATTGCTGATACAAATGGATTGCTCATAAGCGCTGGATCAAGTCCAAGTGAGCGGAAAAGAAGGGGTAAGATTGAGCCAACGAGTGAACCAAGCATGACAACACTCAAGATTGTAAGCGGAATTACCAGTGCTTGAGCGGGTGAAGGTGCGTAAAGAAGGGCGAGTAGAAAACCCGGTATTGCGAGTAAGGTGCCAAGAAGAAGGCCAAGAATAAGTTCACGACGCAGAATTCGCGGCCAGTCAGCAAGTGTGCAGTCACCCATCGACAATGCTGTGATGACAAGGGTTGCAGATTGATTGCCCGAATTGCCTCCACTGGCAATCACAAGAGGAATGAAGGCAATGAGCCAAACATGAGTGATAGGTGTTCGAGCCAGTACCATTGCTGTTACGGCAGCTGTGAAAAAAAGAATGGTCAGCCACACTCCACGCTTCCATGTCATGGTGATCAGCGCAGTCTCAAGATATCCTTCACTAAGTGGTGCAACGGCGGCACTCATTTGAGCGTCTTCAGTGGCCTCTTCACGAACGGTATCAAGTACATCGTCATGAGTGACGATGCCAACGAGACGATTTTGGTTGTCAACGACTGGTATGGCAATGAAGTCAAATCGAGCAAGCTTTTGTACAACCTGTTCAGTGGATTCGTCGACTTTGACACTAATGATGTCTCGTTGCATGAGGTCAGCCACAAGAGAAGTTGGGTTCGCGAGTATTAAGTCGCGGAGCGAAATAAACCCGACCAGTGTGCGGTCTGACTCCAAGATGTAAATGTAATAGATCGATTCACTATTTGGTGCCTGAGTACGAAGCCTCGCAATTGCCTCACCAGCTGATATGCCAGCAGGCAGGGATGCGTACTCCGTTGTCATCAGACTGCCGGCAGAGTCTTCTGGGCAGGACAGAAGCATTCGAATGTCATGTCGCTCAGCTTTAGCAACGAGTGGAAGAATGGCTTCGACGAAACTTGGGTCTAGTTCACGAAGGAGGTCGTCGCGATTATCAGGTGCCATTCCCTCCAGGAGTGGGCCCAGTTGTGAGTTGTTTGCATCTTCTACGAGTTGGATCTGTCTGGCGAGTGGGTAATACGGAAAGATTTCTGCTCGCTGCTCAACAGAAAGTGAGTCGAGTAGGTGCCAGATTTCATGATCATCAAGGCCCTCAGAAAATTCCGCGACGGTAGCTGGATGTAATTCTTCCGCGACTTCACGAATACCCACTGCGTCCTGCTTGTTGAGCAGGCTACGAAG
>DONH01000037.1 GCA_003509235.1 Planctomycetaceae bacterium | reverse complement strand
CCGTAACGAACCCAATAAAGGCTGTTAGATTCCATACAGTTTTTGGACACAACATAAAAGGACTCCATGAAAATTTTTTGTTCGAAATGTCCTAATTCACAACTAGGAATTTTGGTTCTCTTCGTCTTCTGCCTGTAAGCCGCTCTCGCCTTGCCCCACTCAAGAGAACATTCGTTATTGAGATTGATTCTCACAACGACTTCATCGCATTACGTTTTCCCTAGGAACTCTCAGTGGCGGAGTTTTATTTCAATACATAGCTTTCTTCTTGAGGTAGTTTTTCATTATGCTGAAGTATGTGCATTCTTGCACCAACTCGCACCAGCTTTCAAGGTTATGCCAACGCCTGTTCCATATGCGTTCAGATTACTTCTGCGCATCGTTCCAATACTCTTGTATTATCTTTCACCTATGTCACTAGTTCTACTAGCTGATGGGGGACCGGACCGTCTTATCGATCACTTTCCTGAAGCTGCTTCATCCGGATGTATGGCATGTCATCAGGAGGTAGAGCCCATACGCGAAATTGGTTCTGAAATGCTCAACCAGATCATGGCAAAAGGCAAAGCCATGGGTGATCCAGCCGGCTGCGTCGTGTGCCACAATGGGGATCCAAATGAAACACTTGATGCTGCGATCGCGCATGGCGGAGACAACTTCTATCCAGACCCTGGCAGCCCATGGGTCAATGAAAACACCTGTGGAACCTGTCATGAAGATCAAGTGAAAGTTCAGTGGCAAAGCCTCATGATGACAGAGGCTGGAAAAATTCAGGGCACATGCTGGTCCTTTGGCGCACTCACTGGTTATGAACATAAATACGCCAACTACGCAGTTCAAAACCCCTCAGACCGATCCACTCGATTGGGTACAGAGGCATACAAGGAATACATGGATGCACTCGCAGAAATCGAACCCAACGTCTTTGTCAATGAACACGAACCACTTCCGGATGCACTTGGCTTTGACGAACTCGACAAACTGAACGACGACCCATCGCTCGCAGCATTCACGTATATCCGGCAAGAGTGCAATCGCTGCCACCACGGCGTAAAAGGCCGTTCGTCACGAGGTGACTTCCGTGGTATGGGATGTTCAAGTTGCCACGTCCCCTATGGCAACGAAGGACTGTATGAAGGCGCTGACCTTAGCATCTCAAAGACGGAGACCGGTCATCCTCTCTCGCACCAGATTCAGGGAACACGTGACGCTGACGTCACCATTCATGAGGTGACTTATCACGGCCTTGCAGTCGAGACATGCACAACATGTCACAACCGTGGAAAACGAATTGGGGTTTCTTTTCAGGGCCTTATGGAAACACCATACGCTTCTCCACTAAATGAAAATGCAGAGGACCAACCCGGCCTGCATACAAAACACTACATCGCTATGGAACAGGACATCCATTACCAGAAGGGCATGAAGTGCCAAGACTGTCATACATCCATTGATGTCCACGGCGATGGATTCCTGGCACCAACAAATCTAGCCGCCGTTCAAATTGAATGTTCTGACTGCCACGGCACACCTGATCAATTTCCGTGGGAATTACCATTGGGCTTCATGGATGAATTTGCAGTCGATGTTGCCTCCGGATCTCCCCGAGGCACGACACCTCATCAACTGCCCCATACCTGGGCAGGTGCAAAATATGATAGCCAAGACGGTTTTCTCCTCACGGCCAGAGGCAACCCATATGAAAATGTTGTCCGCGTTGGAGACGAAGTGGTTGTCCACACCGCCGAAGGCAAAGACATCCGACTCAAACCTCTGAAAAAGCTTGTCGAGGAAAAGGCCATCAGCCAGCGCGGACTCGTCTCCATGCAGGGTGTTTCAAAGCATCTCAATCGCATGGAGTGCTACACCTGCCACGCCAGCTGGGCCCCTCAATGTTTTGGGTGCCATGTCAAAGTAGATTTCAGCCAAAAAGATCTATGCCCGGAAATTGATTCTTCCCGCCAAGGCTTTGACTGGATCGCTGCTGGACGAAAACATGCGACCGATGAACATCGTGCTGATTCAGGTGAAGGCGACTATGACCTAATGATTCCCGGAAAAATTAGTGAATTAAGAAGCTACCTCCGTTGGGAAGAACCGATGATGGGTGTTAATGGAGAGGGCAGGGTGACGCCACTTGCACCCGGCTGCCAGCCTTCAGTCACAATCATCGGAGCTGATGGCAAACCTATTTTGACAAACCATATCTTTAAAACGCCAGGAGGCATGGAGCGCAGTGGTGACGAAGGCCAACTCGCCATCGACATGAGCCCTGTTCAGCCTCACACCATGACGAAAAATGCGAGGACCTGTGAGTCATGCCACGCATCGGACAAAGCTCTCGGACTCGGCATCAATGGACCGCGTAATTGGGATGAAAAACACGTCGTCGACCTTGAAACAACTGATGGGACTATCCTCCCGGAATCAGCCAGGACCCAGATGGGTGCCATTGAAAACCTTGATCACGACTGGTCACAGATTGTTGATGAGGAAGGTAATCAACTAGCGACCGTTGGCCATCACTGGAAACTGTCACGATCCCTTAATAAAGATGAAATTACCCGGATCTCACGAGATGGTACATGCGTTGCTTGTCATAAAGAGATACCGGAAAAGGATCTCGCTGTGAGCCTGATGCATCATGTTGGAAAATACACTGGCAACATTCCTGTTTCAGCCGAAGACCATGGCAAACTCGTCAACAAAATCCTACTCACCTCGGCATGGGGACAGGCTCTCTTGGCAACCGGTGTGCTTGCCGTTGTGCTTGGGGGAGGGTACTGGGCCTCAACCCGAAGGAAGAAGGCAACCAAATAGTCGTGTGTGACCTTTACGCTTTGACCAGTTCTTTTCTTGTCAGTATCAGGCCGAGTGTAATTAGCACGAGTTGACTGAGCACATATCCTCCAAGCAGCATCAAGACACCACTGGTGAAACCGTAGCTGTGTAAACCTATGCCGAGCTGATTCGTTCCAAACCAGCTCCAGGCGGTAATGATATTGCCACCTATTGCAAATAAGGCAAAACCACGCTGTCCGATCCAACGATCCCACCGGGCATGCAAGACGGCTGCGTTCCATAATACGATCATGAGGGCACCATTTTCCTTGGGGTCCCAGCCCCAAAAACGACCCCAACTGTCATCCGCCCACAGACCACCAAGAACTGTGCCGATAAAGGAAAAGAAAAGCGCAAAACAAACGACTCCATACGTCATTCGGTACAGCCGATCCTGCACACGTAAGGCTGTCTTCACATTCTGCTGTGCGGGCTTATATCGTCTAGCCCACATACGATGCACAAGTGCACAGGTCCCGAGAAGTCCCGCTAATAACGTTGCCCCATACCCAAGGGTTACCGTCACTACGTGAGTCGAAAGCCAGAATTGGGTATCAAGAACAGCCTGCAGCACATGCATGGTATCACCCGTATCAAGCCCGTATGCAACCATCAGAGTCAATGCACCAGACAACGCAGCAGCAAGATTTCCGATTCCCATCCGAAAGAGTGTTTCAAGGGCAAGACCTGCAACAACACATCCCCAGCCAATAAAAATTGCTGATGAATAAAGATTTACAACTGGCGGTCGCCCTGTGAGCCAAATACGAGCGCCGATAGCAAAGGTATGCAAAACCAAGGTACCAAGCAGAAGCCAGGAAACAAATTGATTCAGCCCACTGCGCCAAGCGAGAAAACTGATAAACGACAACACAATCGCAAGAAGATAAAGCCATCGGGAAATGGATGTTGGATTGAATCCGTTGTACCAGGCTTCGAAATTTGCTTTTTTGGTTATCTCTTTGACCACAGGAAAGGATCGAATTGCTGACTTGTATTCATTTAATTTCGCATTGAACTTACTCGGCTCGCTATCAACCACTGCAAGGAGTTCCAAAAACGGAAAAATTGCTGGGTTCGGTCGGAAGGCCGGTTGTCCTTCACGACCATCGAACATGCGCGCTACCATTGCTCTGGTCACGGCGGAATAGAGCGACTGCCACTCATTGGCAGGACCTGCCGACACCTGATCCAGAGGAGCTGCTTCCTGTGGAGGAATGACCGCCGGAGGATGCTCATTGTCAAGAAGCCTTGATCGCTGAATCGTGAGTCGCAATTGCTCAATTGCCTCTTGCCGAGCTTCCTCGTCCGCACCGTCAATTCGAGGTGGTGGTGGGGTGTCATACGCGAATCGAATAACATCATAGACCATCATTTTTCGATTTATTTCAGCGCACTTTTTTTGGAAAAATGTTCGTTCCTCTGGCATAACTTCACGCGCTTTTGCAATCTGCTTTTGAAGAGCTTCTCTCCCTCCCTCTAATTCATTCAGCGTATACCGGTGGCCAGACCGACGAGTCAGGTCGAACAAATCAAGCACTTCACGTGCATCGATTCGAAATACGGGAGCATCACCTACCCAGTCCGTGTTCGCCATCGCAGCAAGAAGCCACTGGGAGGCCGATATTGTCCCACTTGGCCCCTGATCAGTCTCTGGCATTTTTACAGAGGTCCGATTACTAAGAAGCTGAAGTGTGTTGCGGGCTACCGTATCCAGTGGTTTCACGCGGCCTTCATGCATGACCGGAATTTCGCCTGCACTCCTCCAGTCTGATTGGTCAGGTGACGACTTCTTCACTCGTGCAGCTGGAACAGCAATAAGGCCAACAAGAGAGAGGGCCAGTACCGGAGCCAGCCATACTTTTTTACTGAGGGAGTCTGGTCCACGTTTTTTATCAGCATGGCGTTTTTTCTTTTTCTTACCATCCTGGCCGATAGAGGCAGCACTTTCGTTGTTAGATGATTCGTTCGCTCCTTCTCGCTCATGCCGATCTGCAAATCGAACGAATGTACCTCCAAAATGAGCGAGCATTCCCCAGAAAGCCAGGACGCATGCAACGTACGGAATAAGCCAGCCTGCATTTTCGACCACCTGCAAGCCTGTCATCTCACTGACGCTGCCGTCGGCCAATTGAACCTTTGAATAGTTACTTTGAAAAAATGTCTCTCCTCGGTACCGAACAGGATTATTCATCCAGATTCTGCCCGGCTGCTCTGCACCAGTCGATTCATCCGTGAAGGTTACAAAAGAAGAATAGTCACGAGGCGTTTCACTCGCTGAGTAATTAATCCGCCTGACATCATCGAGCCGCACTTCGTACGGCTTGTATTCCCTGCGAAATCGTAACTGGATTCGCCATGGACCCGAGGCAGTTTCAACCGTATCACACACATCGCCCTCTGCCTCCATGAACAACTGACTGCGGTCATTCAAAAATTGAGTCACCAAGAAGACGCCGAGATCTGCTCCATCGATTCTATCTGTAAGCTGCACATACATTGCCGCCACATTACTTTTCGATGACGCACCGCCTTCAGGCGGTCTCTCCATAGCCAGATAGCTTTTCCCAAGGCCGGCGGTGGCTATGTTTTCGGCGAACGGCCCAACCCGCGTGACAGCGGCATTCGGAAAAAACTTCAGCACCCGGATATCAAAAGGCAGTTCCGAAAGAACAATGGCTTCACCACCCGCACGAGCTTTCAGAAGACGACCAGAAAGTGCCGTAACATCTTCAGTCGTTTCATTCTTCTGCGCGGCTTTAATACAGGCCAGTTCCATTTCAGTCGTGCGGCAAACCATATTCGATGCCTGCCCCTCAATCAGATTCAATCGCTCTTCGATCTGCCTATCACCGAACGCGAATTGGCCAAACATGAGCATTCCGACAGCTATGTGGATCAACACATTTCCACCACGAACACCAAAAACCATGATCAGCCCAGCGAGCAAAACAAGCGAGGCCACGCTCGACTGCATCAATTGCCACATGATCCGTAACCCTGGCTCATTCATCCTCCATGATTCGCCACCGAATAACATGCCAATGGCTGCACCACCGGCACTCAAAGCAGCAATGGCGAGTGAGATGCGAACAAGCCGCCGTCGCTTGCCAGTGAGGGCCACGGCAGCAAGACCCACCGCCGCTACAGCAGACCCGACCTGCATAAGCTGCCAAACTGTTTCATA
>DONH01000414.1 GCA_003509235.1 Planctomycetaceae bacterium | reverse complement strand
AACGAGAACACTTTTGGCCATGTGAGGATAGTCCGTAATAACACCGTCTACACCACGCCCAACCATTTTTGATACGGACACCGGGTCATTGAGTGTCCATGCGTATAAAAGTTTTTTTGCTTCATGAGCTTCTTGGACCATACGACTCGTTGCAAACCGCGCATTTACCGCAAGAAAATCCGCCTCAATACCTCGCACGTCCCCAACCACCAGTGAAAGCAAAAGCCCAACCCGCCATTGTGGCCGCAGTTTTTTTAGCTGAGCAACGATTTCTGACTTTAAAGACATGCATTGCACTTCCTCAACACTGCCCGACGCTTCTACAAGATCGACTACTCGTTGTTCGAGCATGTGACCATGCCCGTATGATTTCAACTCGATGATTATGCCAATCCTTCCCTTACAGAGAGCAAGAATTTCCCGAAGAGTAGGCACTCGCTCGTCTCGAAACTGCGGATCGAAAGAACTTCCGATATCGACTGCTGTGATTTCCTCTATGGTTGCATCCCATACTTTCAGATCTACTCCAGCAGTTTTCATGAGGTCGCTGTCATGCATAACAACGACTTCTCCATCAATCGTTTCCTGCACATCAATCTCTACCCATCGCGCACCGGCACTGATCGCTTGTTCGATTGCTGCACGAGTGTTCTCAGGTGCAACACCACCTGCACCCCGATGACCGATGATGTCTATGGTGTTATCAAAAGGAATATTCGCTGTTGCTGCAGAACCTATCAGAACCGCCACGATAACACACACACCTGCCATCAATAGGAACGTCCACGTGTTCCATCGAAACTCTGCCCATTTTCCTGAAATACTTTTAAGCTTCATCCGCTGGCTGGATTTGACACGCCCGTCATATGTCTCCCAGACACTATACAGCAGTGACGATAATGCGGCAGCTGACAGAAGCTGAATAATCAAATTGGCTGCTGTCCAGACAAGTGTTGTCAATCCGACTGCAAAGACGGCACTAGCCAAAGTCTGGCTAGCCATCGGCACGAGTTCTGAAGCCACAAACACGATGCATGACGTACTTATCGCAGTGATGATAAGTACAGCCGCAATCCAACCGCCAAGTAGCGTGACAACAACCCAATGCCTACCAGTAAGACGCCTCCAACTCATTGAAAGCGAGTCCCGCGGACTTGCTGACTCAAAGACAATAAGCGGCAACGCAAGAAACCATCCGGAAAAAAGCCTCAGTAACGTGAAAGCCAATCCAATCACAAGGAGCCCACCAATTCCGATTGCAAGAAGAAACTCAGGCGGTTGTTCAGCGAGATAGAAGTTAATGTCATGTTTTCCCAGAAGTCTCTGTGCGATAAAAACTGCACCGATCACTACAGGAGCACTCACAACCACAACCCAACAAATGAGCCGGAACATTAACTGAATCACCTGAACGCTATGGCGAAAAGCCCATCGCGATGCAGCCCACACATTTCCTTCCTGATCGTCCTGAGCCACTAACAGCGCAAGAAGTGTCGCTTGCTCAAGAGCAGTGATACTCAGCCAGACTGCCCCCACCAGACACATACCCACCGCTCCCCCGGGTGTCAGCAGGAAAAACAACACGTCGGTATCCGTCAGAGTGCCACGTCCAGTCAACCACAAAAGGCCGTGAAGCAATCCAACTACAAGTGGGACAAGTACAACAAAGGCGAGAATCTTGAAAAGCACGTCAGCTAAAAAGAGCTGTCGCCATCCATGTCGTAAGGCCGATATAGCCAACGCGATGATTGCCTTACGTTCATTACGAAATGAATTCGGTACCGGTACAGAAGGAATCACAATCTCGCTTCGTTTCAATTGGGACGAAATTTATAGTCCCGGTAGTTACGCTGAAACTCAGCGTCAGAGAAACCAACGTTCAGACGAATATCTTGAAACGTATATTCTTCGATTAACGGTGGTGATTCAGAATCACCTGCCGGCCAATCATACGCTTCATACCGAACTGGAATCGGAACGTCTTTCGTAATAAAAATTCTCACGATATGAAAGAGAAACACTGAGCGTCTACGGGGGTGTACAACCTGCACACACTTGCACAACCGGCCATCGACTTTTACATCATTAAATATCTGGACTTCACACTCGCCATATTGCATATCAGCGGCACCAACATCAATGAGCTTTCGAACCATATTGATCATGCCGCTTTCACTCGTCGGATAACGGCTGTACTGCAATGCAGCATCACCAGCTGGGTCAAGGTCAAGAGTCAGGTATTCAAAACGTGTTCCACCTCGACGCACGACCATCTTTCCGCCATTGGTTCCTTCAACCCACAACACTTCTCGATCAACCATCTCTTCCGGGCCAACGAAATGAAGGTAGATCGACGGTCGCTGCACGTGACGCCCGTCAACTACTCTCCGATGACGAACTTTGGCATCGATAAACTCCATTGGCTTCAGCCGGCCATCAATTCGTTCCTGCTTGATAATTCTGCACGCGTAGTCAGAAACATTATCTCTAAGAAAAACGTATGACTCACCCGCCAACTGCATTGCCGGAACAAGTGGGTGATGCTGCGGCGCCGGCGGGGGCAATTCCTGTTGCGGCCGAGATCTTTCTATCCGATGCGTCGTCGTGACTTGTGCTTGCGTTTCTTCGGCAAACATACGATCGCATTGCACCCAAAACGCGATACCTACGATCGTGAAGACAACATTTTTCATTTTGCAAGATAGTGACATGGTAGGGGTCGCTCATTGCTCAACAAGAAGACCGAACCATTCAGGCTACCTTCTGAAAATGTCCTGTTCCACCTTTCGTGTGTCGATCACTCGAATCTTTGGCCAGATACAGGCGGCACATCCGCACCAACCGGTCTATATTCAGCGAGAACAAGCCTCCGCCTGACAACTATTACCGATCGTATCTGAAGCTATGACGTAGGCTGTGGCATCGCCCGGGTGGCACCCGTGGAAATACCACCATCTACTAATAGCGTCTGCCCGGTGACGTAACTACTCGCATCCGATGCAAGAAACACCACGGCACCATCCAGATCTTCCGCCTTACCTGGCCGACGCAACGGAATGCGGTCAACCAAGTACTCAAGCCATTCTTTGTCTTGGTAGAGCACATCGTTCTGTGCTGTTCGAAACCAACCCGGTGCAAGACAGTTGACTGTGATGCCGTGTGGGCCGAACTCATCCGCCATGCTCATTGTCAGTTGCTTCACACCACCACGACTTGCACAGTACGGCCCGAGTCCGGCGTACCCAAACACGCTGGTCACGCTACCAATATTAATTACACGGCCGCTTTTACGTAGCAGCATTGATTCGGCAACACGCTGAGTCATGAAGAACATGCCACGCAAATTTGTATCGAGAATGGTGTTCCAGTCTTCCCACTGTACGTCCAGTGCAGGTTTTCGAATATTACATCCTGCGTTATTCAAAAGAATATCAATCGGGCCAGCAGCCATCGCCGTTTCAACGGCAGCGTGAATGCTTTCTTCGTGTTGCAGATCAAGCGCGACAACCTCAACCTTTTTCCCGTACGACTCAAGCTGTCGACGAGGCTCTTCGAGAGATGCCACATCACGAGCCGTGATGACCAGATCAGCACCAGCCCGAGCGAGAGCTCCAGCCATTTGCAGCCCAAGCCCCCGGCTTGCTCCTGAAACAAGTGCACGCCTGCCTGAAAGATCAAAAAGTGACATTAACTTCTCCTTCAATATTTTCTCATGGCTGCAGCACGACCTTGAGAATACCCGGCTCACGATTATGCAGCCGCTCAAACCAATCTGCTCCATTCTCAAGTTGTGCAACACGGCTCACAAACCGTGACAGATCAACGGTGCCCGAGGCAGCCAGTTCAATCGCTTCTGGATAACACCCCGCTGAAGCGCATGATCCCTGCAACCGAATTTGCCGAGTGACAACCGTTTGAAGAGGAAGCTCAACGGCTGGCGAGACATTTCCAACAAGCACGACAGTGCCGCCACGAGTGACGGCGTGAATGGCCGTCTCCACAGAAGCCGCTGCACCGACTGCCTCAAGAACAAGATCCGCGCCATCGGTATCAGCAGAAGACGTACCCCACTCTGCGAGCTGCTTCGCTGGCATCTCAGCTGCATCAAACACAGCGTCTGCACCAAATTCTACAGCCTCTTTCAGACGGCCGGCATCAAGATCAACCGCCGCGATCCGCTGAACGCCGTACGACTTAAGCGCTACAATAATTGCCAACCCAATTGTGCCCACGCCAATCACAACAGCCGATCGCGTTGTTGGCCCTGCACAACCAAGCCTGATTGCCTGCAGCCCAATCGTCAGTGGCTCAAGCAACGACGCGGAAACGAAACTCATCTGGTCAGGTATTGGATAGACACATCTCTCCGGAACAATTGCATATTCTGCAAAACAGCCATGTCGCCGATAGGCATCGCACGACACTCCAAGTACCTGCCGCTGGGTACAGAGATTTTCTTTTCCATCGCGACAGAACTCACATTCGCCACAGAAAACAGTTGAATCGAGTGCGACCCGCTGTCCTACCATCTCACCAGACACGTTATGACCAACAGCGTCAATGATACCAGCCGCTTCATGGCCCATAACAAGCGGCGGAATCCGACGCCCAGTCGATCCTGTGTAACCATGTACATCGCTGCCACAGATTCCACATGCAGCAATTCGCACCCGCACCTCACCCGCGTCGGGCTCGGGTGTTTCAAGATCAGTGAGCGTGAGCGTACTTGGCGCTGTCAGGAGGAGTGCTTTCATGGTGCCCAACATGGTACGCTTCTGTAGTGATCAATGGGAGGACCCATCACATTCTGGCAGGGGAAACGAACAAATGGATTCATGGTATCTCGTAGCTGTTGTCGCATGTGG
>DONH01000394.1 GCA_003509235.1 Planctomycetaceae bacterium | reverse complement strand
ATTGCCATCCACATGCCATTTCCCGGAGTGATATGAACGATATCTGGCCGCTGCGAGTCGCTCGGGAAGAAGCTGTGCCCAGGCTGGTCGATTACGGTTTCCACCTTTTACACCCGGTAATTTATCTCGACGAATTGATTGCGCGTAATAGCCAGTGAGCAGCGCACCGCGGGTCGGCCAACACCGGGCAGTGTTATAGCCTTGCGTGAAACGCAGCCCACCATGGGCAAGCCGATCAAAATGTGGCGTTTCTATTTCACTTCCGTAACAGCCAAGATCAGAAAACCCCATATCATCTGCCAGTATCACGACCACATTTGGCGGGGCCGCCCATATTCTTTGTGACACACCTGCCGCGATCAAATATGTCGCTGCTAGACACGCAATTGATTGATAAAGCCGCTTCATGGTTTCTCCAGAATATAAAAACAGGGCAGCATGAATCCAGAAAAGACTTCAAACTGCTTGTTATGAAAAACAGATCAATCCTGCTGGATGTCTTCAACAAATTGCTTCAGAGATGCTGTCAGTTTTTCCCCGTTAAGCGATCGCAACGCAACAACTTGTGGTCTCATCTGAGCAGCCCATGATGGGTCTGCTGCTATTTTCGCATCCACGTGTGCTCGGAGTGTATCGTGTTCGATACCCTCTAACTCACCAGCCGCAGCGACAGCACTGCGCAGATATTCCGCCGCTTGAATAGACGGATTAGCCTTACTTGGTGCATCAAACCTTCCGAGCGCCCACGCGGTTCCTTCGGTGAAATGTTTCTGAAACGCATCATCGCTCCACGTCTCATTGTTATGCCCAAGATTTGTATAGAAGACATGACCTCGGCCGTAATCACGAACCCATGAGACCGGTACATGCCAAGGGTTTTTTGGCGTACTCGCTGCCATATCTATTGAAAGTAATACGCGAACATTGTCAGGATTATATCGTGGACCATATTGATAAATTTCATCCTTCCAACGGAATCGTTTCGGAAACATTTTCACGACTGGATGTGTCGGGTCGTGATTAACGAAGCCATGCTCACCTTTTGCTGTCCATGGATGCCCAGCAAAATTACCTCCTATCATCTCCACGTACGCATCTGAACTTTTCAATGTGTCGGTCGCTGCATGAACACCAATAAAGGCATGGCCTTCTTGAATCCATTGAAGGAACGCTCCGATATCAGGAATTGGTAAATCACCTGTTGTACTGACAAACATAACTCCATCGAATTGGGCAAGTGATTCTGGTGAAAACGCAACTGCGAACTTTTGTTTCAACGTCTCTTGCCATGGCTGATCAGCTTTTTGAAAAGCCCGTTGTTTGTCTTTGTGTTCCGCCTCAATCTGTGCCCACTTTTCGTCTGTGACATTTTTTCCTCGGCGAGGCCTCTTTGGTTGCGGCGGTCGATTAGGAGGCATCCGAAGGAAGTCGACATGGAAAAGACCCGTTTCACGGCCGAGTTTTTCTAACACTGGCTCAGCTGTTTCAATCGAACCGTGACGGAAACCCTTTGTGACTGTCACAACAAGAAGTCGTGCTGGCTCACCCTGTTCGGCAGCCCCTGCATCGCGCACACCAAAGAAAATCAACCAACCAAGTAAAAAACATTTCAAGTATGTACTGTTCATTGTTAAAAATTTTTCCTAAGCATTTTGAAACACAGAACCTTACTCGGGCTGAATGCACCACAGCGAATCATGTGTTCGAAGAAATATTTCACCATCAAGACAGACCGGAGTTGCCACCGTCATTTCATCAACCATGCCTTCGCCAAGAACAGTGAGTGATTCCCCATTCTCTCCGGGCCAGGCAAGACACCAGGAATGACCATCTTCACGGGTCAGAAGAACATGATCATCAACAATAATTGGTGACGAACTAAATTTGTTCCGATTCTTTGGAAGGCTGTCCTCCCAAATGGTTTCACCTGTATTTAAATCGAGGCACGACATCAGACCTTTATCACCACAAATCATCACTCGACCATCGCGAATAGCTGGCGTTGGTACATCTGCACCCAACGGCTCACGTTTCCAGGCGATATGACTTGCCGTCACATCTCCTGCTCCACCGCGTCGTATGGCAGTCACGGTATTTCCGCGTGCATACGGAGCTATCACAAATTCACCAGAGACAACCGGTGATGCAATGGAACGGAAGAACGTATTGCCCTCAGGATTGAGACCCCCGACTCGCCAGATTTCTCGGCCATCCGCGGCGTCATGGGCAGTCACATGATCTGCACCAAGCACGACGAGCATCTCGGCTGGCTCATTCCAGTCGGCATTCCCAGCAACAACAACAGGTGTCGAATAGCTTTGTGCTGCCTCCTCTGGAGCATCGAGTATTCGATCATGTTTCCAAAGGACATCGCCTGTTAGCCGATCGAATGCAACGAGGTAACTGGGGCCTGTCTGCATGACTGCAACAACAACCGCTTTTTGTGTCAGCACTGGGGACGTTCCAAGATCCCACCACAAGGTGTCTTCACCAAACTGTTCCTGAAGATTTGTCCTCCACACAACGGCACCGTCGGTGAGCGACAGACACGCCAGTTCACCACTCTTAAAGTACACCCAAACATGGTCACCATCTGTGACTGGCGAGGAATTACACCCCGTTGCTTTTTTATGTTTCCCGGGTCGAAGATCACCAAGTTGCTGTCGCCAGCATTCTTTGCCGGCTCGATCGACACACAAAATTCCATCATGGCCGTCGATGTCACAAGTCAACACAATTGTGTCTTCCCACACTGCAGGCGTACTCGCACCAAGACCGGGTAGCGGAACGTGCCACTTAATATTGTCTTCTTGACTCCAAGACGTTGCGTAACCAGTACCTGATGAAACACCATCGAGTGTCGGTCCTCGCCAATTCGGCCAGACAGAAAGTTCTGATGATTTTCGTCGTGCTTTTACTGGAAACACTCGAAGTTTTTTCGGTGCTGTTGCTACCGGTTCCACAGCTACTGATGCCGTTTGTGGTTGCCACCACTCATTCAGGTCATGCTGAAGTTGCTTGACGACAGCAGGGTTTGCAGTTGCAACATTTTTTTCTTCATCGGGGTCTTCAGAGATATCAAACAGTTCGACGATACCTTTTTCAAACCTATCGTTTGAAAAGGGATCAATGACTCTCGATTCCCCTGCTGGCAAGACATGGCTACCAGACACACCATGGGTCACTGGTTCGATCAGTTTCCAGACTTCTCCGTTCGGAACATCTTTGACTGTCCACCTCCAGAGAAGGTTTCTTCCCGGCTTTTCAATGTCAGCGAGTGTATGGACATAGCAGGCACCAAAGAGCTGTTTTCTGGCTCGAACAGTTTCTTGATCCAGAAGGTTGATTCCCGGCAGATCCTTTGGTACTTGAATCTGACAAGATGCCAGTACGGTCGGCACAAGATCGAGGGAACTGGCAAGTGAGTCGCTTGTGCCTGGTGTTATCGTACCAGGCTGTCGAAGCATGATTGGTGTTCTCAGCCCACCATCGTAGGGTGATCGCTTCGATTTCCCTGCATACTTGCCATTCTC
>DONH01000258.1:6786-8205 GCA_003509235.1 Planctomycetaceae bacterium | reverse complement strand
CAAAACGGGGCTTTAACAACCGTCATGGCAGAATCGTCAAGAGTATCAACGTGTCCGATCTCGAGTCGGCATTTGAGGCAGGCGCAAATGTCACGCCGGAGCTACTCCGTACGTCTGGTGTTGCAAAAGGTATTTGGCACGAATTGAAGATTCTAGGTGACGGGGAAATTTCAAAGTCATTGTCGGTTTCAGCACACCGGTTCAGTAAACAGGCACGTGAGAAAATCTTGGCGGCTGGAGGAAGCGTGAGTGAGGTGGCCGGCCCAGCGGCTCTCGTGAAGGGGCGAAAGAAGGTTCGGGACGCTGAACAATCAGCATCGCCACAGACGAGTGTTTCAGAGTAGATTAAGGATTCGAATGCAGTGCGTGGCAGTGCCTATCGAGATTTAATTTCCGCAGATGGTTTTTTGGATCGCGAAAGCCAGTTACTAATTTTTCAATGAATTCGAAATGCTGAAGGAACAGCCAAGGTTTTTCGGAACAAAGACAGGGAGTCGCTGACGTGTTCGAGAAGATAAGAATCATTTTTACGATTCCAGAGTTACGTCAAAAAATCTTACTGACTCTTGGCTTGCTCGCGATTTATCGTGTCGGGTGGCAGGTCCCGTTGCCAATTGTTGATCCGGCCGCGATGCGAGCCTTTGCGGAGGAGTCGGGTGGAATCAGTGACCTCCTCAAGACCGTTGCAGTCTTTTCAGCAAGCCAACTTTCTCAGGCCACAATCTTTGGGCTAGGGATAATGCCGTATATTTCCGCATCAATTATTTTTCAGTTATTAGGTACAGTTTGGCCGCCTCTGGAAAGACTTCAAAAGGAAGGCGAGTCGGGGCGCAAAAAAATCAATGAGTACACACGGTACGCAACTGTTGGCATTTGTCTCCTGCAGAGTTGGGCATACGTTGCGTTTCTTTCGAATACTCGAATTGGTGAAGCGTCTCTTATCCAGTCGAGTTTTCTCGTAGATGGGAGCTTGCCATTTTCGTGGCAGTTGGTTGCAGTGCTGACAATGACAGCAGGCACCGTCTTTCTCATGTGGCTTGGTGAGCAGATAGATGAATTCGGTATTGGGAATGGAATAAGTTTGTTGATTATGGCAGGCATTCTCGCCGCCATGCCAAGTGCACTTGTGTCGCTTGCGGGAGACACAAGTTGGGAACTTGGTGGGGGCGGTGGGAAAATGGGTATTGAGACAATTCTTGTGTTGGCCGCCCTTTTTGTTGGCGTTGTCGCAGGGGTAGTCTTTATGACTCAGGGGCAACGACGGATTCCAACTCAGAGTGCGAAGCATGTGCGAGGGAGAAGAGTTTACGGAGGCACTCGTCAATATCTTCCACTTCGTGTGAATCAAGCAGGTGTTATGCCGATTATCTTCGCAAGTTCATTGCTACTGTTTCCGCAGATGTTTTTTCAGTATTTGAG
>DONH01000258.1:0-6397 GCA_003509235.1 Planctomycetaceae bacterium | reverse complement strand
TCGTACCTCTACAATATTTGCTATATCGCGCTTATCTACTTCTTTTGTTATTTTTGGACGGCAATCACATTTAATCCTAAAGAAATGGCCGATAACCTAAAGAACTTCGGCTCGTTTATTCCTGGCTACCGACCTGGAAAGAGAACCGCCGACTACCTTGAGCGGGTCATGGAGCGAATTACATATGTCGGAGCGGGTTTTCTGGCTCTTGTTGCAGTCATTCCAACGATTGTGAGTGGAGCACTTGGCATCCCTGCTCAGATTGCTAGTTTTTACGGAGGCACCGGTCTGCTTATTGCAGTGAGCGTTGCGTTCGATCTCGTTCAAAAAATTGATAGCCATCTTGTGATGCGGAACTACAGTGGTTTGCTGGAGAAGTCATAACTTGATCTGTCACAAGCCTATGCAGCTTGATTGTCTTTTTGCCGTTTAAGCCTTATACACCTAGGCTTCATTATCCTCTAGTTTCATTCCACGGTCTTGTAGTCCTATGCGGATAATCCTGATTGGACCACCGGGGGCAGGGAAGGGAACACAATGCGAGAGACTCGTCAGCTTTCTTCGAGTGCCGCACCTCTCGACAGGGGAGATGCTACGAGCCGCCATTGCACAGAAAACAGCTGAGGGAAAAGAAGCCTCTCTCTTCATGCAGGCGGGCCAGTTGGTCCCGGATCAACTCGTGCTTGGATTAGTAACTCGCCGACTGAAGGATCAGGATTGCCGAGGAGGCTGCCTTCTTGATGGGTTCCCAAGAACAATTAATCAGGCCGAAATGCTTGACGATCTTCTCGAGCGGCAAGCAATGAGCGTTGACGGCGTGATCGAACTCTCCGTTCCTCAAGAAGAACTTGTCCGTCGTATGTTGGCACGAAAACGAGAAGACGATAGCCCAGAAGTGTTCGCTCGCCGAATCGAAAGTTTTGAAAGACAGACAGCCCCTCTTCTGAAATATTATAAATTACAAGGAAAATTAAGAAGTGTGAACGGGCTGGGTTCTGCTGATGATATCTTTGACCGGGTTCGGCAGGCAATCCGTGCATTTCGTCGAGCAAAACGCTAGAACATGCCAAAAAAGTCATACAATAAACTGAAGCGTTTCGGTTGTGCGCTGTATTGTTGAGGAGAGGCCACGGCAGGTTTTTTCCTGCCCCCTCGGTAGCCCTTGTGAAGAGGAAGAACTGACGTGCTGAAGCTAAAATCGAGTCGAGAGATAGAGGCCATGCGAAAGGCCGGCCTTGTTGTTTGGGAAGCCCATCAAATTGCTAAACGTCTTGTTCGTCCAGGAGTCACAACTGGTGAAATTGATAGGGCAGTGGAGAAGTTCTTTGAGGAGCAAAATGTGGTGCCACTCTTTAAGGGTGTCCCGGGGCGAGTGCCTTTTCCTGCCGTATGCTGTATATCGGTAAATGATGAAGTCGTCCATGGGATTCCCGGTTCTCGGAAGTTAGTGGAAGGCGATATCATTAGCATCGATACCGGCTGCAAACTGAAGGGCTGGTGTGGTGATTCCGCCTTTACGCATGCCGTTGGCCAAGTAGATGACGACGTTCAGAAACTCTTGGACTGTACGTCGGGTGTTCTGCAGTTGGCGATCAAACTTATGGGCTCACGAAATCGTTGGGGTGATGTTGCATCAGAAATGGCCACCTTTGTTCGAGATTATGGGTTTGCCGTTGTTGAGAATTTTGTCGGTCACGGCATAGGCAAGAACATGCACGAGGATCCTCAGGTGCCAAACTTCTGCTCTCCGTCGTTTCGTCGTAAGCATGATTTCGAGCTGGAGCCAGGGCTGGTTATTGCGGTGGAACCCATGGTGAACATGGGGACCAAAAAAGTACGACCACTGCCAGATTTCTGGACCCAATCAACAGCTGATGGGAAGTACAGTGCTCATTTTGAGCACACAATAGCAATGACAGAGGATGGGCCGTGGGCGCTCACAGCGAACCCCCGATCTGGAGAAGAAGAGGAAACGATTGATGCTGCGACGACTACTAAGGGGTAACTGGTCCATGCTCAACTCGCCTCATGTCTGCTTGGAATTCGCTCGACAGCCGGGAATTCGTGGGCCTACTTGTGAACTACCGTTTGCCGTGGCTATAATTCGACGCTTCGATTTGTTCAGATCAACTGTCTTTCCTATTGCCGTGAGGTATGGCGTTGTTGCGTCATGATTTCAATGAAAGTGCGTGCCAGCGTCAAACGGATTTGCGATAAATGCAAGATTGTCCGCCGTCGCGGAGTAGTCTTCGTTTTATGCGACAATCCGCGGCATAAACAGCGACAAGGCTAGTAGAACGGTTGAGGAAGTGCCGTTATCTGGCGAATCGAGTGATTGAGTCAAAGCAGGTAGTGCTGGAGGCTTGGCGGTTGACCAAACCCAATCGCCAGATTCCACCTGCTGATTTTATTCAAGGTGTATCACAAATAGATTTGGTTCGTTCCTGAAAGCTTACCTATGCCACGTTTGCTCGGTGTTGACATACCTTCCGACAAAAAGACTATTTATTCCCTTCAGTACCTTTATGGTGTAGGACCTCGCGTTGCTAGGGAACTTTGCCGCAAGGCTGGCGTGAGTCCTGAAGCTCAGGCAAGGGAACTTCATGAAGACGAGTTAGCGCGTATGGCTTCGTTGCTCGACAAAGATTATGTCGTCGAGGGGCAGTTGCGGAGACAAGTGGCCCAAGGGGTTTCTCGCTTGAAAGACATTGGTTGCTACCGTGGGATTCGCCATCGACGTGGCCTGCCAGTTCGTGGGCAGCGTACTAGAACAAATGCAAGGACTCGCAAGGGCCCGAAGAAGACGGTTGCTGGCAAGAAGGGTGTGAAGGATCTTAAGTAACTACAGGCACTTTGTAGAAATGTAAGACAGGAACAGTTTCAGAGCCGAGTGATTCAAAACAACAGAATTCGACAGGAAGGAAAGTGGTAAGCCCGATCAAGTGAATCAGGGTGACTGAATAATGGCCAAGACAGCGAAAACAAAAAAGAAAAGTGTGTCCTCGGGAATAGCATTCGTCGACGCAACTTTTAACAACACAACGGTTACAATCACGGACCAGCGGGGTGATACGCTTTGTTGGGCGAGTGGTGGAACGTGTGGTTTTAAGGGAAGCCGTAAAGGTACCCCATTTGCGGGACAAATGGCTGCTCAACAGGCGGCTGAGAAAGCATCAAAGTTCGGCGTGAAAGACCTCGAAGTCCGTGTGAAAGGGCCAGGAAGCGGTCGCGAAAGTGCGATTACTGCTCTTCAGGCAGCTGGCATGAATGTGAAGAGTATTGAAGACATTACTCCGCTGCCCCATAACGGCTGTCGCCCACCAAAGAAACGGCGTGTTTAAACGTGAAGTCGGCGTTGATGCTGCAGCCATCGTCAACAGCTGAATTCCTGAATGTGTAATTGAGAATAGAAGATACTAAGGAGAACCATATGCATATCCGCTGGCGAGGCCTCGAACTACCAGGCTCCGTTGTCGCCGATACCGCGACGCTGACGAATACTTATGGCAAGTTTACAGCCGAACCTTTTGAAAGAGGTTTTGGGACGACTGTTGGAAATAGTCTTCGTCGTATTCTGCTATCAAGCCTTGAAGGTAGTGCTGTAACTCAGATCAAACTTGGGGGAGCACAGCATGAATTTACGACCATAAAGGGTGTTCAGGAGGATGTGACAGATATTGTCCTTGCTGTGAAAAGTATGGTTGTGAAGAATCATAGTGATTCAACACGGGTTGTTCATGTCGAGAAAAGCTCGAAGGGCCCGATCACGGCTGCTGACGTTCAGACAGATGAGTCTGTTGAAGTTGTAAATAAGGATCTTGTGCTCGCAACTCTTACAGATGATGTTCCATTTGAACTGGAGATGGTGATCGAAAATGGTCGTGGGTATGTGCCAAGTAGTGAGCACAGTCCGGACGGGCATGAAATTGGTATCATTCCTGTCGACGCAGTGTTCAGCCCGGTCACTCGTGTGCGATACGAGGTTGAGGAAACGCGTGTTGGCCAAAAAACAAACTATGACAAGTTGACTCTTGAAGTTTGGACTGATGGCACAATCACTCCGGAAATGGCACTTGTTGAGGCGGCTAAGATTCTTCGCAAGCATCTTAATCCGTTTGTTGGGTACACCTCTCCGGGGGCATCAATACATGCAGCTTCAGGTGACAGCGATTCTCCAAGTGAAGGTGTTCTTGATCTCGAAAAGCTCGAGGCTCCCCTTGAGAGTCGGCTTGGAATGTTAGTTTCCCAGTTAAATCTTTCGCACCGTGCTGAGAATAGTTTGATTCGGAATGATATTACGACTCTCGGTCAGTTGGTTGTGAAGACTCGCGAAGAAGTTGCAAATTTGCAGAGCGCCGGCGAGACGACTTTGCAGGAAATTGAAGAAAAGCTCAAAGAGCTTGGTGTTTCATTTGGTATGGAGTCAGCAGGAATGCATTCCTGAATCCCGGCAAGGCATATTTCAGAGATCGAAAGAAGAAAAGGTTGAACAATGCGTCATCGTCGCAAGGGCCGAGTGCTCGGTAGAAGTCCTTCTCACCAGCGAGCTATGCTTCGAAATCTTGCTTCATCTCTCGTTCTTACGGAACGAGAGTTTGAGCCGGGAGAACCGGGTGCTCCGAAAGTAGCCGGACGGATCGTGACGACTGTTGCGAAGGCGAAGGAAGTTCGTCCATTGGTCGAACGATGCATCACGATAGCGAAGCGGGGGCTGCTGGCCGAACAAGCGGCTGAGGCATTTGCAGCGTCCGCAGACCGAGAGACAACAGAATGGAAGAAGTGGCGGCAGAGTGAGCAGTGGCAAAAGTGGGCTCAGGCTATGGCGCCTGCGGTAACGGCTCGACGTCGGGTCCTTAGGCTTCTCGGTGACAAGCAAGCAACTCGAATTCTCTTTAGCGAGGTGGCACCACGGTTTTCGAGTCGTCCGGGTGGGTACACTCGGATTCTCAAGTTGGCGATGCCCCGTCTCGGTGATGCAGGCCCCCGGGCAATACTTGAGTTTGTCGGTGAATCTGTCTCGGCTACATCGGTTGCCCCCGAACTCGAATCAGCTAACACATAACTATTTTCTCTCGGCTGAAATAGAGCCATAGGTGTTTGGATCACCCTATCGGTTGCGTGTAGTCTTGACTCTTGCGTGCTCGGGGGAAACTATACAAACGGCTTGCTGCGCGATTGTCAAAAGTGAACGCGAGGGTGCCGAATGATGACAGGGGAATATCCAAGAAAATATGACGGCGTTACCAGTCGAGTTGTGGTGAGGCTCTCTCTGTTTTCAATGGTGCTGTTCACATTTGCGTGCGGCACTGTGCCTTTAATGCCGACAATTCATCAGTGGTTCCTCAGGTTGCATTTATTGATGATCAGATTGAAGCAGCTTGGCTAGACGCGAATATCAAGCCAGCAGAGCAAGCCGAAGATCTCGAATGGTGCCGACGTGTGTACTTAGACCTCATTGGGAGGATTCCAACTGTTGATGAGGTATTGCAGTACAAAAATGATAGTAGCCACAACAGGCAATCAGTTCTTGTCGATCGTCTTCTCGGTGAAGAATACACACGGGAGTATGCAAAGCATTGGGCAAACGTATGGACGACGATACTCATTGGTCGAGACACTAACAATCGGATGATCGATCGAGATGGTATGCGGAAATATTTGCAGACCGCGTGGAAGGCAAATATTCCTTATGACCAATTCGTTGAGGAGTTGCTCACCGCAACAGGAGGCAATACTGCGAGGGAAGATGCCACGCTATTTAATGGAGCCACAAATTTCCTAAGCGGGAAGCTTGCTGATGGAGGTTTACAGGCAACGGCGAAAACAGCACAAATTTTCTTAGGGCTCCAGGTTCAATGCACGCAATGCCATAATCATCCTTTTAACAGCGGTGTAAAGCAGAACCAGTTTTGGGAGTTGAATGCATTTTTCAGGCAGACCCGAGCTCTGCGGCGGTTTGACGGAGGGCGTCGTGTTGTGGGGATCGAACTTGTTGATGAAGACTTTGCTGGTCAGGGAGGTGATCCAAACGAAGCAGCAATTTTCTACGAACTGAGAAACGGTTTAGTTAAAGTTGCCTATCCTGTTTTTGTTGATGGGACTGAGATCTCACGAAGCGGGCTCTTGCCGGGTGTGCTCGACGACGGAATGACATATGGCGTGAATCGTCGCAGGGAATTGGCTTCTTTGATTCGGTCAAATCCATTGTTTCCCAAAGCTGTTGTGAATCGTGTCTGGGCCTATTTTCTTGGTTATGGATTTACCACACCAATAGATGATTTTGGTGCCCATAATCCACCAACGCACCCTGCGCTACTCGATGGACTTTCTCAACGATTTACTGAACACAGTTATGATCTCAAGTCACTAATGCGTTGGATTGTCCTGTCAAAACCAT
>DONH01000095.1 GCA_003509235.1 Planctomycetaceae bacterium | reverse complement strand
AACGTTGGGTAACCATCTTCACTCAACAGGGTGGTGAGTCATCGCTCATAGGAGAACTCTGGTACGCGGAAGCAGACTCACCTCTTGGCCCCTGGGAGAACGCTGTTCATGTCGTTACCCACGATCATTACAGTTTTTACAACCCACAAATACACTCGTCCTTCATTAATGAAAAATCTTCTTTTCTCCTTTTTGAGGCGACTTACACACGCGCCTTTTCAAAATCACAAGAATCAACACCTCGATACGATTACAATCAGATTCTCTATCGACTCGACTTTGATACGCTTGGTTTTGATTGACAATAATTCATCCTTGCTCGCTCACTTTATTACGGAAGTAGGTAGGTAAAGGCGCGGAAATCATTCGCTGATGTTTGGCTTGTAGCAGGCACGCTGCAGCAATAGATAGATCTTGGTGAGTCACGCAGTATTTGTTGACAAATGGGGTTCGGGCCATGAACACAAAACGATATGCTGTCTTACTGATAAGTAGTTTGGTGTTCCTTGCATTGACCGGGAACACAGGCGCAGAAGAACCTAATGAGGAACCGGTTGAAATAGAGTTGATTCCGAATCAGACGTTGCGTGAAGTCATCGTCAGCCATACTGATGGAAACGGTGTCCTCCAGCTCTACTGCATGAAGGAAGACGGGTCAGGCAGTCGTCAGCTCACGTATTCTGATCACGGTTGCCGCATGCCCGCCTGCTCGCCTGACGGTGAAAGACTGGCCTACGTTCAACAGGTTGGCCATGGTCTCTCTCTGTGGATCTCTACTATCAATGGCAAGAATTCCCGTGTCCTTGCCGATGACGGAAGAAACCTATTGCCCTGCTGGTTGCCAGACTCCAAGCATATTGTCTGGATGAAGGCCCAGCCAGGACACGAACCCTCGCGTAATAGTCAGATCCACCTGTTGAACACGGAGACTGGTGAATCACGGAGACTGTTTACCGATCCTGATCAACTGAAGTTCAGCAACTCGATGCCAGTCGTCTCGCCCAAAGGAGATCGAATTGCCTTCGTTTCAAACCGCAGCGGCGCAATGCGCATCTGGGTAAGTAACCTCGATGGAAGTAATGCCAGGCAGATTTCGAAGGCAGAAATGGAATACCATCACGCGATCAAGGCTCCTATCGAACAAAAAGTTCCTGCGTGGTCACCAGACAGCAAATGGATTGCTCATTGGGAAGGCGTCGAGATGATTCACCTCAGTGCGTTCACTGGCGTTAGAGACCCTAAGCGAGACCAGATGATCTCAGCGACTTTTCACGTCTGGGTGGTTGGTAGCGATGGAAAGAACAGACGAAAGGTCGGACGTGGTGACGACCCCAATTGGTCTCCGGATGGATTTGTGACTCGTGCATTTCCGGATCCAGACCGAGGCGGCCCGAAGATCATGATCGAAACTCCAACTGGAGAAAAGGAGTTGCCGATCGTGCCTCGTCTAGAAAACTGGGGTAGATTCACTTGGAAGCCATAAATCGTCCATCTTAATTTGTCCCGCACAAATGGGCGTCGCAGGAAGTGTTCTTTGTAGGACTTGCTGACCGCCTGTGTCTTTCACATTCTGTTCCATCTGTAGCGGCGTTTGGGGTATTGAGAGGATGCTGCAGAAAGAATTCAATAGACTCAGGATTCGATAGTCGGTGTGATACATTTGGAACTAGATACATGAAGACAAGGACATTCATACTCATAGTTATTGTCCTATTGAGGGGTTCTCAGGACGGCCAAGGGCAGCAAGTTTCAAAGGTCGATGCAGAGGTTTCCATACAAAAATTGTTCGGGGAATTGAAGGACCTTGAGCGATTGTCTGATGAAAAGACAGTACAAATCGAAGGCCTGAAAAAGAAAAATGAGCAACTCGTCGCAGAGATAGAGAGGCTCACAGCAAAACTCTTGATGTCTGGAAACAGTGTCGGTTCGGATCGAATATAACCAGTCCGTGAGGGGGCGTCAGGAATTGGCAGGCAAGTGGACCCATCAATGGATAGATCGCTCAAGCCAGATGACATGGAAAAGTATTTTGGGGTTTTTGAGATTCTTCGTTTAGATCTAGGAATTTCACAAAACAAACCAAGAATTGCAGTCCTTAAGCCTATTGGGCAAAGAAGTATTAGTTCCTTGTTAGAGGCCGATGTTCGCTTTCAGGTTCAGACGTCGATTCGGTATCAAAGTTACAGCTTCAGCTCAACATTTGAACACAGCGAGTCAGTCTGGCGGTGGATGTCAATAAGCAATGACACCATTACGCTGTCATGTCTTTAGGAGGCAGATAAGGGGTGCACGATTAAAATGCAATTCAAGGATGGCAATAGTGATGCTATCTGGTGTGATAACGCACGATGGCCTGAAACAGACCTAGACCGGCCAGTGCAGTATTCGTTTCAAAGGCAAAAGCCTGCGTTGGGCATGTGAGATGATTAGGAAATGTATCGCCCTGCAACAATTTTGAAGTTGATGGAAAGCATTGAAAACAATCATTTTTCGTGTTGCTGAATTCCACGTCATGCCACTTGTTTCTAAGAACGCCGTTTGCAGGCCGAAAGACTTGCGTTGCCATAGCAAAGAGATGGGCCAATGACATTATGCACTGAATGTGATCGCTCTAATCATTGCCTTGCGAATGACCGCAGTACGTCTGTCATGGGTTAAATATCACTCAGCTGATTCGGCACGGCGGTTGCCAGGTATTTCATGAAAACCTTCCCAGCCTACTGGTGCGGGGTGACAAGGAAGAATCACTTCTTCGCAGGCCGCGCGACGGGTGCGAGCAAGTACCTCAATCTCTTCCTGGAGTGCTTTGACATAGTTGGTTTTTTCTTCTTGTGAAAAACGATGGCTCCTTCCATCTTCACCAGGTTCAGTTGCTTCCACGTGTTTCCATTCTTTGATTGCGGCCCTGCAGAGCATCGATTGCATGGCAAACAGGGGAGTGCCATCAGCATGCCACTGTTTCTCATTGCGAATAAATTCATGTTCCGGATGAAACGAGTCAGGAAGCCGCCCCGGCACAAGTGGTAATCGACGAGTGAAACAAAGACAGAGTCTTGCGTAGGCAAGATCACCACATAACATGCCTAGAGTAAAATTGCGTACCTCGGTCCCTCGTCTGGCTGTAAGCACATATCGGTCATCATCGCGATTGTCATGAAGAGTCCACCAGGTAGTATCGGGGTCGGCCTTCATGGCAGCATCGATAGCCAAACGCACGCGGTCCTGCTCCTGCCAATCATAATCTGCCTCGAATGTAGCGAGGAGTTCTTCATCCTCATGATGAATCACTGGGGAAGAGTTGGAGCTAGCCATGTTCGAAATCAGGTCGTTGATTTCTTTTGAAGGAAGATGGTTCGTATAGTATTGAAGGAAATTTTTCGGGTCGAGTGGGGTCCGTACTCGTTCAATTGTGAAGCACTCGGGATCCACGCTGTGAGAGTCTGCGCGGAGAACAGCCTGCACTGAAAAATTGTCTTCCATCATATGTTCACGGAAGCACTTCAAGCTAAAAATTTTCTTTGTGAATACCTGCTCGTGTGCCGGTAGCGAATTTGATTTCTCAGAAGGTAGTGGGCCACGAAATGCCGTGACGAGTGAATCAGCGCCGAGGACGAAGTGGTCGTTGCCAACATAAAAAGCATTGCTTCCTTCCTCGCCCGCGGTGACCGCTTTGGCACGAAGTTTGGCCCAGTTCGCCGCTAAGTCAGGGTCCTTCCCCGCATGAAGGGCTTCCTGCTGGAACTGCTCACGAAATAATTCACGGACACGTTCGAAAAATGGATTATCAAACCATACCTGGTCACCGGGCAGGAGCCGGTCTGTCTCATAATGACGCTTCCAAAGAATGTCAT
>DONH01000027.1 GCA_003509235.1 Planctomycetaceae bacterium | reverse complement strand
TTCCTACGATGCAGCGTCAATTGACGCTAAGCGGATCCGGACTCCCCAAGAACTGCCGGAACAAGAAAGTATTCTCCGTCATGGCGTGGTGCACAACGCAGGGCATCAGCAGTTTTAAGTGAGGGTACGGGATTGTCCTCGCGAAATACATTTTGAGAATCGAGAGGGTGGGCGAGTGGCTCCACTTCATCTGTATTAATTTCAGATAGTCGAGAGACAAACCCGACAATTTTTGAAAGTTCTTCGGTCAGGCTTGAGAGTTCGGCATCGCTGAGTGCCAATCGTGCAAGCATTGCAACCTTGACGACATCCTCACGGGAGAGGTTTGGTTCTGGGTTCTCTTGAGCAGGCATAATCAAGTCTTTCGTAGATTGAAACGAATGAATTGGATGAAACGACGCTGCGCTGCTGGTTGAGGATTTCCCAAATATCAGAACACCGAGGCCGCCGGTTTGCGAATGCTCAGAATAGCACAATGGCCCGAAAGTACATTACGGTCTTGCACGTGGACCGGCTGGAACAGTTTCCTCGGCTGAAGATTTTGACTTCTCAACCTTTGGCAGATGGAAAGGCTTTTGGCGTACCAACTTTGTAACCCGGCCACTGCGAATACATTGAGTACAAACCAGCATAGTTTTATTCTCACCACTTGGAAGAGTAACCCGTATGCGTTGGAGGTTTGGTTTGAATTTTCGCCGAGTGATTCCGGTGATCTTCGTACCGACGCCGCCAAGGTATTTCTGCTTACCACGGATGGTAACGGAGTTCCCCATTGAGAACCCTTTTCCGCAGATTTCACAGACACGCGCCATCGCACCACCTTTTTCCTAATAAAAACCTTGTCCAGACGAAGTTCCCATGATACCGGAGACGCGGGAAGCCGCAAGATGAGTCACGCGGGATGGTACCAGTATCTATTTGAGGACGACTTTTGGGTTATTTGCCCCGAATGGCGGCGGGGGCGAGTAGTTTCAGCAGTTCCTCGTGCGTGCTTCCGTTGGTAGCGACTCCATCGCCGGCATCAATTTCACAGCAGCCCGTCCAGTCAGTGAATCTTCCTCCTGCCTCAGTCACAACGACTGCTACGGCAGCGGCATCCCAGGCGTTGAGCATTGGGTCAGCCATAGCCTCGGCACGCCCTGTTGCCACCAGCAGGTACCCATATCCATCACCCCATGTTCGAGTTATGCGGCAGGCGTCCTCGAATCTGTCACGAACTTTTTTACCTGCCCCTTGTGCGTCGAGTGCCGTTGGACGCCGTCGGAAGTCTCGGAAATCACTTGAGCACAGCAGGCTTTCACGTAAAGATGGTTGCGTTGAAACGCGTGCCGTCACGCGATCGTGCCCGTTCTGTTCGTACCACGCCCCGTGCCCAGTGGCTGCATAGGCAAGTTCATCGAGCGCGGGAATAAAGATGACACCGATGACACCCTCCCCATTTTTACGGCAGCCAACCAGAGTTGCAAAAAGTGGAACACCCTGAATAAATGATTTTGTCCCATCGATCGGATCAACTACCCATTCAAATTCAGACGTCCCTTTGGTACATCCTGTTTCTTCGCCCAAAAAACCATCGTGTGGAAAGGCCGTGAGTAATTCTTTCTGAAGGAGATCTTCAGCAGCGAGGTCAGCGGCAGTGACTGGAGAATTATCTTCTTTTCTGTTGATTGTAAGATCATCCGTTTGAAACCACTGCAATGTTTTTCGGCCCGCCATTCGGGTGGCTGCGATCGCGACCCTCAGACGTTTTTCCAAGCTGGCGTCAGGCATTCGTTGGCTCCTGAGGGGGTGTTTTTGCGGACATGCTGTCCGACAGAATTGGTTGAGGAAAAAACGAAATCAGCAGGAGGAGCCCTGCCCCAAGAACAAGGAAGCTGTCCGCAAGGTTGAATATTGGCCAGTCGATGATGCCCTCGAGCCGGAAATGAATCCAATCGCGGACTGCAAAGACCGGTTCACCCTGTCGATCGAATGGTGCATGCCAGCGAAGCGAGGGAATGCCGAGACGATCGTAGAGGTTTCCAAGGATGCCGCCGGTGATGCATGCAAGAGCGACAAGAAGAATAGCGTCGTTTCTGATGCGAAGCCAGGAAACAGTAATTAGAATACTTATGAATGCAGCAACGGAAACGGAAATAAAGAACCACCCCATACCCTGACCAAGTCCAAAGAGGGCACCTTCATTTAGGCTCGTTCGGTACCAAAGCATGTTTTTGATGACAGGCCACCCCGGGTTGGTGCCTGGCATCCCAAGATTGTTAAAGGCGAGAGCCTTTGTAATAAGATCGACTGCTGTCGTCAGCGTGACAATCGTTGCGAAGACTGTCCACGTCATGACATTCGCCCGTTGTGAACAGGACGAGGGATCAGTCGGCATGGATTCCGTTCGGAGCGGTTGGATCACGGCACGTGTCGATCTACAAAAAATTGAAAACAAGCAATGAGTTGTACGAATTTCTTACCTCAGAAGTCGAGGTTGAAAACCTTGGTTTTGCTCAAGTCGCTCGGCACAGCGAATGCATGTTGGTGCATATGGTAATGCTTGAAGGCGTTTCTTTGGAATTGTGCTTTTACATTCGACACACGTTCCGAATGTTTTTTGGTTGATGCGTGCAAGTGCCTCTTCTACTAATTGAAGGGTATCCTCTTCGTTTTCCATAAGTGTGAGGGTAAATTCCTGTTCGAACGCATCTGTCCCGATGTCAGCCATATGGACTGGCATGGTTGATGAATGCCTACTGGGTTCATCGGTATTTGTGCCCAATGCTGCATCGGCCATCGTGTTGACATCACCACGAAGCCGACTCCTCAGTTGTTCTAGTACCTTGCAATACGCCCGCATTTCAGCAACTTTCATCTTTGTCCGCCTCCCTTTCTTTGCGACTAGCAATCGATCTGCCCCAACCCTTGTGTTATGCAGCAATTCATAAGACACGCTTGCACAGATGATCGCTACAAATGATTAAACTAAGCATAAAACCCCTCGACGGGGTGGGTTTCTGCTGGTGTTTTAGTTTCTATAAGGCTATGTTCTTTGAATAGCCACATCTTACAGTCTAGAGTTCTTACATCGCAGGAGCGTGTTCACCTGCTGAGATGTCATAATTTGTTGTATTTCCGTCGGAGCAGTCGGCTGAGTTAGAGTCGGATGCCTCGAAAAGCCGAGAATAGACAAGGTAGGGCGTTCGTATTAGCCCTTTCATCTGGAGACGATAACTTTGGCTGTTGCCGCCCGAACCGATCTCGCATTTCAGCAATGTATCGCTCCGGCGTGTGGTGCGACGTTTTCCATAGATGAAGTGCTTACAAGTTGCCCTTTGTGTGGAAACCTTCTCGATGTGACTTACGATTGGGATCGGCTTCCTGCACCAAGTTCTTTCGAGGTGTTTGAGCGCAAATGGATGCGTCGGAGTGACCCACTTGCTTTGAGTGGTGTTTGGAGGTTTCACGACTTACTGCCTTTTGCTCCCCGTGAGTCTGTTGTGACGATTGGAGAGGGGCAGACCCTACTCTCCGTCTCTGATGGTGTTGGACAGTATATAGGGATGAATGCTGGTCAACTTCATCTGCAATATGAAGGACTTAACCCGTCAGGATCGTTCAAAGATAACGGTATGTCTGCAGCGTTTTCACACGCTCGCATGATCGGTGCGACCCGTGCAGCGTGTGCTTCAACAGGGAATACGAGCGCCTCACTTGCCGTCTACTGTGCTGTGACGCGGCTCATGCGAGGCATTATCTTCATTGGTTCGGGCAAAATATCGTACGGAAAACTTTCACAAGCCCTCGATTACGGCGCACTCACAATACAGATTGCTGGTGACTTTGATGACGCCATGGCACGTGTCAAGGAGGTAGCGAGCAAGATGGGTATTTATCTGGTGAATTCGGTGAACCCATTTCGGCTTGAGGGCCAGAAGACCATTATGTTTCGTGTGCTTGAGTCACTTGGCTGGGAGGTACCTGACTGGATTGTTGTTCCGGGTGGTAACTTAGGAAATTCTAGTTCCTTTGGGAAAGCGTTTGCCGAATTACGCCATCTTGGTCTTATTGACCGAATCCCTCGGCTTGCAGTTATTAATGCAGCCGGTGCTAATACACTCTACGAACTTTTTCATAATCGTGGGCTCCGATGGAATGGTGGCCAAACTGATCTCGCCCCTGTATGTCACTATTATGATGAGTTGGACCGGG
>DONH01000335.1:2648-4632 GCA_003509235.1 Planctomycetaceae bacterium | reverse complement strand
GCTTCATAATTACGAAACGTCTCACAGACATTTTCCACCCGGATATAACGATGTGCTCCCGAATGCGTTTTTTATCGGTAATGGTGTATCACCTTATGCAAATATCTGGGAAGGTGAGGATACGACTGCTTGGTCGTGGGGTAGTTATATCTTGCCTTTTATGGAAGCAGATGTAGCTGGAAATTTTGATAACGCAGCTGCACCCTGGAATTATTTCGAGGCTAATGACATTTCTTTGGATGTTCTCGAGCAGCCGATCTCCGGTTTCATGTGTCCGTCAGACTACGCCGGAGAAGATATAAACATGGGGGACGAGAGAGATACTTGGTTGACTGGGGCGCCGCCAGAAATCCAACCACCAAATCCGGGGCCACCGGCACCGGGCCATTCAGGCGCTACGAAGGTGCTTAGTGCACGGTCGAACTACGTTGGAAATAACACATGGTTTGGATGGTATCTACGAGGTCGTTTTGTAGGTGCTGTCGCCGGGAAGAAAAACCAATATGGCAATACAGAGAGCCCAAGTAATTCAGGAATATTCTGGCGAGGTTCAAATCTGAAGATTAGTCAAATACCAGACGGCCTTTCAAAAACGATCATGATAGGTGAACGTTCGACAGCAAGTGGGCAAGCAGCCTTGATCTACCTCACGAAAGCTAGCTCTGAAGCACAGACGATAGAACGTACGCTTGGTACTGCAAACGCTCGGCTGAATACTCCGCCGGACTCTTCTGGAAATGCTACTGAAGAAGGACGCTCGGGATACTCTTCAGATCATGCTGGTGGAGTGATTCAGTTTCTTTTCTGCGATGGCTCAGTGCACCAAATTCAAGATTCGATCGAACATGCTGCAACAGCACAGTGGAGATCACGAACGGCTTTTTTAGGTGCTAAAGCCTTTGAAAATCTCTGTAGCAGGCAGGACGGAGTTCAGTAAATAGATTGATCCGAACGATAATGGTTTACGGATTGAAGTAGAAATTTACTGAGAGGATGTGGTTGCTCAGATCGGCTCCGTCTTCTGGAACGTCAATTTGCTGGTAGAGATATCCGATCTCTGTTCTCCATGGGCTCCGCTTATGCGGAATACGTCCCATGCCAACAAACACTCGGTTCTGGTTGTAACCCGTTACGGCTCCCCAATCGGTATCTCGAAGATGAAAAAATATTTCATCCCAGGCTACCCAAAGTAGGTTCGGGTGATGCTCGAGTGGCTTCTGTGCTCGAACAAGTTGCCGAAAACGCCAGCCAACCTGAGCCCCAGCTGAGACAAAACGCTGTTCCAGCCGACTACGGAATTGGAATGATACATCGCCTCGCTGTCGTGTTGTTATCCATTGTTGCCAGAATCGGTTTTCATGGATATCAAACCCTGGGATGCGTTCGCCAATCCATGCATAGCCAGCCCAGATAGAATTTTCATTATTGAGTCTCCGTCCGATACCAGGCCGAATGATTCCTTGAGTAAAGAGGAAGTCGTCACCAGAATATCGCCAATGAGCATCAAGCCACCAGAGGCTGTTGTCACTTTGGATTCGTGGGCCGTTGAATTGGCCCTGTGAAAAGTAAGCCGTCCAGATGCCCTCATCTACAAGTGCCTGGCCACATGCTGAAGACCCTGCGGTGCATAGGAAAAAGAGAAGTGTGCGGGACAACCACTTCAGCGTAGAGGAGGGAGCGGGCTTCATACGACAAAACATCGAACTTTATGGCCATGGAACTATCCGTGAGAAGTCCTAAGTTCTATTAGTAAGAATCGGCATAAAACAATGCGTCGATGACAATCACGAAATGTGGTGCTCTGCGGCCTGCAGCGAAGTCTGCAAAGACGGGCAATGCTGGTGGTTTTGATTAACTTTAAAGCCAAACGATTCCGGAAATACTGATGGTGTACCACAAGATTTTTCAGGCCTATGAAACAGTTGTCGAAAGCACGAATGCTCTCTTTTCAGTGTGCCTTGTGGCGGGGGCTCATGTGCGTTGT
>DONH01000335.1:0-2343 GCA_003509235.1 Planctomycetaceae bacterium | reverse complement strand
GGCGGGGGCTCATGTGCGTTGTGCTGCCATAATCTGTGTATGCCGAACTTGGCAAGACGATGCATTGGCCGATTCATTGTGCCTCAATGAAAAGGGACAGAATCTTGCCTTGCCAGTTCCCCTGCCTGCCGAAAATCCGGTGCTGGTTCCTGGAGTGCAAGGATACAGGCCAGCCTCAGGCGATCAGGGCTACGATCAGTTGAAATTGGATTCACTGATCAGACTACAAGAATTATCAATGAATATCGGCAGGCTCGCCGGCAAGCGGAGTGGTATCAAGAACTGATTTTACCGAAGGCACGAGAAACCGTCCGCGTCACTCAGTTTTTGTATTCTGAAGGAGATCTTACATCTCTGAGGTTGCTTAAAATGCAGCGCATCCTGACAGAGACAGAATTATCGTATGTTCAATCCCAGGGAACTCGGTGGACAAGTGCAGCTAAATTGCGAACCTACTTCAGCTAGAAGATTTTCCACTCACGATGTCGACACCTGCAGCGATCGACCTTGAGTTTGTAAAGCAAGAACGGGCAATGCAAAGACAGCCACCGGAACTGATACCGCCGCCACTGCAGAAACAATCGAGCCCTTCTGTGTCTTTCTTACCTTGCAGTTCCAGCAACAAATCCACTTGGAGCGATAGCAAGTGGCAGAACTGTTTCTGCCGTGGTTCCCGAATGCGAATCAGTTACGGTCAAGACAAGTTGGTGGTCACCAGGGAGGAGGTTGTTTGGAAGATTCACGAAAAAGCGTGCGAAATAATCACGTCGAACAGAAGCACAGACCTCTACAAGGGGAGGGAGTGACCAGCTGTGGAGCCGCTTTCCGGCAGCATCATCAAGCCGTAGAGCTGTTTCAATGTTGGTTTCGAAACCTTCGTCAGACTCGCTCGATTCAATTCCAGTCAGCTCAAAGTAAACGATGACTTCACTGCCAGCGCAGAGTTTGTCTTGAGGAAAATCTTCAACCATGCCCCAGCCAAGTACTTTCTGAGCAAGACATGGTCTGTGGATGGCCAGAGGTGTTTGTTGCGCTGGTGAAGCCTCTGCATGGTCGTCCTCGAGCAAGTCGTTTTGAGAAGTCTCTGGTCCCTCAGTGGGTAGTGTCTTATTAGACGGTGCTGTGGCAACCGGTTCTTGAGGCGATGAGTTTTTCGGTGAAGAGATGATAGCTACGCTGTCATATGAACTGTCTAGGTCTTCGATTTCACTTGTTGTTTCGGAAGGAGGGTTGGGCCGTGTTATTTCCAAAGGTTTCTGGAAATCTCTTCCATCGGTATCTACTTCATCGACTGCAGGAAGATTTGAGATGGTGTTCCCTTCGCTTAATACAACTTCCGTGTTGTCAAGATAGAGAGCTGGTGTCGTCTCCGTTGTCCGAAGGGCAGTGAGCGTGGCAGTGAACTCTTCGATGACAACTGGCCAATCAGCTTGCGGGGTCATTTCAAGTGTTTCAATGAGCGCTGCTTTTGACGCAGTATCAAGACTGTTTGTCTCTGATAGTGTGCTGACAGCTGCTTCGATATCGAGAGAGATGCCATGTGGCTCATCTATTCCGAACTCACCCTCGTCGATATACGTTGGAGAGTCAGGAGTTTCTGTTGCATACGAAGCAGTGGCGGCATCGTCAGAGGTCATCTTTGTTGATGGGTCAGATTCAACGTCACTTAGAACAGTGAGTTGGGACACTGCCGCAGCCTGCTCGATGCTGTCCCGAAGTGCTTCCCTCATTGAGATGGCAGAACTGCAGCCAGTTGTTATCCCGATACTGATGGCAAGCAGCGTTACGCGCAAACCGATTCCGTTTAGGAAATCGCTATAAGAATCGAGTCGCGGGGAAGGGTGTTTAATGAAAATTTTTGTATATGATCGGTGCATGGAGTTTTTTGTACCGAGGAAAGCAACCGTTCTCCCAACGGCAACTCGCTGTTTTGTGGGGACAGCGGCAGCAGCTGGAAGGCATTTCAAGTGAGAAGGTAGATCTTTTTTCGGGCCCGGAGCAAGTCCAGCATTCTGAGGTAATGACGACGAGGCAGACCGCTGGTAGACTCTCCCAGGCTGACTTCTTTTGCCCATCTTTACTGTTGTGCAGGGCCCGTTTCATGTCGCAATCAAAATTGTCCACAGTCGCACCAGTGGCACTTCGGGGGGATCTCCCACCGAGGGGTTGGACGCATCGCCATCTACTCGACTTAGAAGAACTTTCAGCTGAGGAAATCAGCCTGATTCTTGATACTGCCGTAATGTGCAAGGAGGCCACACAAGGATGTCGCAAAAAAATCGATGTTCTTTCGGGTGCTTCTATTGTGAATCTGTTCTTTGAAAACTCCACTCGAACAAAAAC
>DONH01000393.1 GCA_003509235.1 Planctomycetaceae bacterium | reverse complement strand
TCCGAATCTTTGTGAGTACATTAGACAGATCCTCTTGCGTGTCGCCAGAAGGCTGAGCAGCTGGACTACTTTAGCGGCCGTAGCCCTCGGCCGATTCGATCTGTCTGAAACGCTGTCCAGACAGCTGAATCTTTCCGAAATAGGTTTGCCAGTTGTGTTGGGCTTACCTGCAACACCTCACCCGCTATCCGCATATCACCTTTACAGGTAGCCAGATGATCAAATGCTTCTGCCACGAGCAGTGCGTATTCATAATGATCACTTGATATCGCTAGCCGCCCTTGCTTGACTCGTCCTTGCCATCGTGGTGATCCGACTGTGCCGCGGACCACACGACATTCAATCGCAAGCTTCAGCCGCAGACGCAATAAGGCAACCCGCCTATTTTCAGCCTGACTACGCCGTTCAGATGCCTCGGCTGTGATGCCGGTTGGCTTATGCAGTAACACAACAGCCGTTTCGACCTTATTGCGATGCTGACCTCCCGGTCCACCGCGACGCGTTCGTGTTTCGCGGCAAGACCGAAGGAGATTCGCATCATCAAGATCAACTGGATGAGCCACAGCAGCACCTAGCACGAGATCTAGCGTTTGTCGAGATACCGATTCACAATGTTTTCAAGAAGCTCTTGCCGACCACTGGTATTTGCAGAAGCTTCACCCTTCTCCAGCATAAGCTTCTCAAGTTCCGCGAAACTGCATTTACCGGTTTCGATTTTCTTCCCAAGATCACCGTCCCAGCTCTTGTATCGTTCAGTTACTACGCTGGAAAGAGCACCTTCTTCACGAATTGCTGTGGCAACCCGTAACCCGCGGGCAAAGGCGTCCATGCTTCCAATATGAGCATAGAACAGATCAACAGGCTCGAAGCTTTCACGACGCACCTTGGCGTCAAAGTTCACACCTCCCGGACTGAGACCATATTTCAACAAAGCCAGCATAATCTGGGTTGTCAGATAGTAGTTTGTCGCAAACTGGTCGGTATCCCAACCAAGCAACAGATCACCTGTATTGGCGTCGATCGAACCAAGGAACCCCTGACTGCCGGCTGCTTCCAACTCGTGCAACATTTCATGACCCGCAAGTGTGGCATGGTTTGTCTCTAAGTTGAGCTTGAATGAATCTGTCAGATCATAGGCACGTAAAAAATTTACACATGCTGCCACATCTGAATCGTACTGATGCTTTGTAGGCTCTTTTGGCTTTGGTTCAATGAGAAACTGTCCGGTAAAGCCAATCGATTTAGCATGGTCAACTGCCATGTGGAAGAATTGAGCCAGATGATCTAGCTCACGCTTCATATCTGTATTGTACAAACACTGGTAGCCTTCACGACCACCCCAGAAGACATAGTTCTCACCACCAAGTTCCTTCGTAACTTCAATGGCTTTTTTCACCTGAGCGGCAGCATATGCATAAACTTCAACATTACATGATGTTGCGGCACCGTGCATATATCGCGGATTACTAAAGAGATTCGCGGTGCCCCATAGTAATCCAACGCCAGATCGTTTCTGCTCTTCTTTGAGTACTTTTGCCACTGCATCGAGATTTGAATGACTCTCAGCCAATGTTTGACCTTCCGGCGCAACGTCACGATCATGAAACGCGTAAAACGGTGCATCGAGCTTCTCAAACAGTTCAAATGCCGCCCGTGCACGGTTACAGGCGTTGTCGACACTTTCAGTGCCATCGTCCCAAGGACGTTGAAGTGTTGCCGCTCCAAATGGATCGCTGCCCGTTCCCCGAAACGTGTGCCAATACACCACAGTGAACCGAAAATGCTCTCTCATGGTCTTCCCAGCCACAACTTCATCCGGGTTGTACCAGCGGAATGCAAGGGGATTCTTCGACTCAGGCCCCTCGTATTGAATTTTTGGAATATCGGGAAAGGCAGCCATGTGTTTAGAACTCCTCACAATGTGAACAAAAAAGAGTATTGTATGAGTGACGGAAAATATTCTTCCCCGCACTGCTATCAGTATCGAGAAATACAACCATGACACAAGCCTCCCATACAACCATGCCAATAATGCGAAACCGTTTTCACGCTTTCATACTTTCCTTGCTGCTTCTACCTGTCGCACTTGTGACTGCAGAAAGAGCGGACGGAAATGAACAGCAATGGGGCCACTGGCGAGGCCCGACCGGCAATGGTGAGAGCCTTACTGCAACACCACCAAAAGAATTTGGTCCAGGGAAAAACTGTCGCTGGAAGCAGCCGATCCCTGGACGCGGATCATCCTCACCAGTTGTCTGGAACGATCAGGTCTTTGTCACTACCGCTACTCCCGTTTGCGATGGACGAGGTACGCTGGACTTTCGAATACTCTGTTACGACAGAAAGACCGGAACAAAACAATGGGACCAGTCGTGTATCAAAGCTATCCCCCACGAAGGAACGCATAGTACCAATGGGTACGCATCGGCCTCACCGTGCACGAATGGCAGATATATCTACGCACACTTCGGTTCTCAGGGGCTGTACTGTCTAACAATGGATGGAAAGCCAGTATGGGACCATGATTTTGGTGACATGCATACACGCAACGAGTTTGGTGAAGGGAGTTCACCAACACTGGTCGATGACAAAATCGTTGTACCTTGGGATCATGAGGGTCCGTCGCATCTTTTTTGCCTCAACGCCGAAACCGGCGAGACACTCTGGGATATTCCGCGCGATGAACCAACCTGTTGGGCAACCCCACTTATTGTCGCACTTAAAGATGGCACAAAACAGGTTGCAATGAATGGCCAAAATGCGGCCCGTGGGTACGACCTTGCCTCAGGCAAGGAACTCTGGAAATGTGGCGGTCAAACAATGCGACCAGTTGCATCTGCAGTCTCTGATGACGGTCTTGTACTCATCGGCTCCGGGTTTCGCGGTTCATTTCTAGGATGCTTCGATCTGACGGGCAGTGGCAACATTCAGGGTTCACCTCATGTGCATTGGACCGTCTCTCGTAACACGCCCGACATTGCATCACCCCTCCTGCATGATGGAAGAATATGGTTTTACAAAGGAAAAACCGGCCTACTAACATGCATCAGTATCAAAGACGGAACACCACTTTATGAACAGAAGCGTATTGAGGGCATAAATTACACGTACGCATCGCCGGTGGCTGCAGACGGTCATATTTATATGACAGATCGGAGCGGGACCATCACTGTTATTCGCGACGGTAGTGACCCTGTCATAGTTGCGGTGAATGACATGGAACAAGGCGTTGATGCGACACCTGCTCCAGTCGGGAATGAACTTTTTATCCGTGGAGAAAACACGCTCTTCTGCATTGCCAATGACTAAACAGTCTTGGTGGGCTGCCGTTCGATTCCTTTTTCGGCCAGTACTTCAACTTGAGAGCGGAGCGACTTGTAATCTGTCTTCCCTGTACCCAAGACGGGAATCGTCTCAATACGCTGAACTGCATCGAGCCGCATAACACCACGCAATCCGGCCTCGAGGAGCACCTCAGATGCTTCCCGCATTGAAATAGGCACTTTTGTAAACAGTACGATCATCCGGCCGCCTGCAGTCTCTATACCCTCCACCGCGACTTGAGGACCGTTCTCATCTGCCGGAAACTTTTTCTGAAAAGGCTGCTCTAGTGCCGGAAGTGATATCATTTCACCGCCGGCTTTCAAAAATCGCTTCAGACGCCCACGGAAAAGTAAATAACCGTCTTCATCGGCAGAAACCAGGTCTCCTGTGCGGTACCACTGCTGCTCATCCACTTCTACGAACGGGCTCGGGCCTTCGTATGAATGATATCCATCGAATATTGAATCACCCCGAACAAGAAGCATTCCCGTCTCCCCATCTTGGACTTGCTCCAGGGTTTCGTGATGAACGATTTTTGCTTCAACATTCTCAACAGGTTTTCCAATACTGCCATGTTTATTTCTCTCAATCCTATTGGCTGCGACAACAGGTGAACATTCAGTTATGCCATACCCTTCAAGAATGATTGCTTCAGGTGCTTTTTGCGCACAAAGTTCGTGAGTCTTCTCAGGACACGCTTCTGCACCGGTAATGATTTTCCGCAAACTTTGTATCTCGTCCCCGGAACAATTGGCAAGTATGTACCCAAGGAATGTTGGTGTCGTAAACAGCATCGAAGGCTTATACGCACCAATGAGCCTAACAAGACCCGGTGCATCAGTAGGGTCCGCATACCGAATGCTTCGGATGCCAGATAACTGAGGGAGCAAGACGTTCCCAGTTAGCCCAAACGAGTGAAACGGCGGCAAAAATCCAAGCAGACTATCGCTGTGATCTGGTTTCAGAACACTCAAGCTGTCATGAATATTCGTCAGAAGATTTAAGTGGGTAAGCGGAACCGTCTTGGGCGCCGATTCGGAGCCCGAAGTGAAAAGAAAGACTGCAGGATCACGCTCATTTTGCTTTGGCAGGCTCCTGAGGAAAGATGACGGCCGCAGATACGTACGAACCATAAGGCCCATGGACTCTGTTTTTTTTATCGACTTCTTCACATCTTCGAGGAAAATATAGCTTGCGCCCTCGACTGAAATACCAAGTCGATCAACCAACCGACTCGAGGTCACAATCTGCCGGACTCCCGTCCTCTCGATACCGTGAGCAAGCCCCGAGGGTCCTGTGGTCCAATTCATCATGACGGGCGTTTTCCCAGCAACGTGCATTGCATAAAAAACAATGTCAGCTGCAACGCTCGCCGGGAGCATGACTCCGACGTGTTGTTCGGGGATTTTGGCGAAACGCTTTGCCATCAGCGTAGCTGCCACTAGTAGCCGACGTCGCGACAGAACACCAGACATCGGGTCACCAGTTGCAGCCGCCTCGGGTGATTCGACCATTCGTTGGACAAATGCAGCCGCAATGGTTTCGTCGAGCAACCATGGTGATTTACCAGAAGTGTTTTGCCCAACCATTGGTGATACTGATGAAGCCCAGTTTTTGGGTACCGCCAACGCTTCCTTGGCAGCAATACCAGTGGCAAGTTTTCCATCTGCAAGACTCCAGAGGCCTCCTAGCGTTTCCACCACGTCGTCGCTTTGAAATCCGAATTGTTGCTCTATTCGAAGTGCGAGCTCCATTCGATCAAGGCTGTCTAAGCCAAGGTCTTCAAGCCGTATGCTGGCTAACTGCTCCTCGTGAACAAGGTCCCGCTTCAAGAATGACGCAACAAGCTCATTGACCTGATTGATTATTTTTTTATTTATGGAGGCGGTATCGATGTCGGCCACGGTAGCTAACTGATACGTTCCCTTATCCGGCCCAAAAAGGTAATTGTATCGAACAAAAATTGGTGACTCGACCGCATCGGTGTTAAACCAATCTTCCAGCTTTCGATTAAATGCCTCACGCGAGTCGATTGGTAACTTGTCTCTCGAAATTACCTCGACGTGCAAATGCACCTCGCGTCTTGGAAGAAAAAACAACAGGCCCGCTAATAACCAGCCGAATGCCTCAAGTACGCTATATGTCAGATCTGGTGGCTGTCCGGTCCGAGCGCATCCCCAAAGGCTTCCCCATAGACCCCGAGTACGAACAAGAACAACTGTGACTGACGGACATCGACTGACAACCTCATGAACTAACCGGTTCGATCCAATTTTCTCAAGGTTTGTTCTTTGTAGTCGGCCAGATGGGTAAATGATAAAACTATTTCCCTGATCCATACCCTCAACAACAGTACTGATTAATTGTTGCGCCTGAACAACGGCGGACTGGCTCTGAGCCGACAGATCGGGTACTTCGAATGCGCGAACGAGTTTCATCAGTGGCAGAAGAAACGGAACACGATATGTCCCAGAGTAGACCAGTGGCCGAAGCGGAACTTTGACTGCTCGATACAAATGAGACAAGACTGTTGGGGGATCTATGTAACAGGGATGATTCGGAAGAACGAGTACAGGACCTTTCAGCGTGTGAAGTTGATCAAGACCATCGACACGAACTCGGTAGCGAAGTCGCAAAATCATACGAATCACAGACCAGAATATTTTCTCCAACACCACTCGCATACCCTTCTCCAGAACCTT